>NZ_CH724168.1:640196-641753 GCF_000153285.1 Synechococcus sp. WH 7805
TCAGACCCTCAACAACGTTCTTGTTACTGACCCACTCACGGGCCTAAGCGAAACCATCCCCTCACTTGCCCCTGGTGACTCTCAGGTCTTCACGACCTCTTACACACTCACGCAACAAGACATCGACACCAATGGCGGTGGTGATGGCACCCTCGACAACACCGCCACTGTTGATTCCGACGAAACCGATCCCTCCGATTCATCCACATCCACCACGATTCCGCAGAATCCTCTGCTCGGCATCAACAAAACCGTCCTCTCTGTTGATCCCATTGGTGATGGCCTCGCCAACCAGGTCGGTGATGTCATCAATTACCAGATCACTGTCACCAATTCAGGCAATCAGACCCTCAACAACGTTCTTGTTACTGACCCACTCACGGGCCTAAGCGAAACCATCCCCTCACTCGCCCCTGGTGACTCTCAGGTCTTCAATACCTCCTACACACTCACGCAACAAGACATCGACACCAATGGCGGTGGTGATGGCACCCTCGACAACACCGCCACTGTTGATTCCGACGAAACCGATCCCTCCGATTCATCCACATCCACCACGATTCCGCAGAATCCTCTGCTCGGCATCAACAAAACCGTCCTCTCTGTTGATCCCATTGGTGATGGCCTCGCCAACCAGGTCGGTGATGTCATCAATTACCAGATCACTGTCACCAATTCAGGCAATCAGACCCTCAACAACGTTCTTGTTACTGACCCACTCACGGGCCTAAGCGAAACCATCCCCTCACTCGCCCCTGGTGACTCTCAGGTCTTCACGACCTCTTACACACTCACGCAACAAGACATCGACACCAATGGCGGTGGTGATGGCACCCTCGACAACACCGCCACTGTTGATTCCGACGAAACCGATCCCTCCGATTCATCCACATCCACCACGATTCCGCAGAATCCTCTGCTCGGCATCAACAAAACCGTCCTCTCCGTTGATTCCATTGGTGATGGCCTCGCCAACCAGGTCGGTGATGTCATCAATTACCAGATCACTGTCACCAATTCAGGCAATCAGACCCTCAACAATGTTCTTGTTACTGATCCACTCACGGGCCTAAGCGAAACCATCCCCTCACTCGCCCCCGGTGACTCTCAGGTCTTCACGACCTCTTACACACTCACGCAACAAGACATCGACACCAATGGCGGTGGTGATGGCACCCTCGACAACACCGCCACTGTTGATTCCGACGAAACCGATCCCTCCGATTCATCCACATCCACCACGATTCCGCAGAATCCTCTGCTCGGCATCAACAAAACCGTCCTCTCTGTTGATCCCATTGGTGATGGCCTCGCCAACCAGGTCGGTGATGTCATCAATTACCAGATCACTGTCACCAATTCAGGCAATCAGACCCTCAACAACGTTCTTGTTACTGACCCACTCACGGGCCTAAGCGAAACCATCCCCTCACTTGCCCCCGGTGACTCTCAGGTCTTCACGACCTCCTACACACTCACGCAACAAGACATCGACACCAATGGCGGTGGTGATGGCACCCTCGACAACACCGCCACTGTTGATTCCGACGAAACCGA
>NZ_CH724168.1:941853-1082907 GCF_000153285.1 Synechococcus sp. WH 7805
CAGAAACACCTGCAAGGCCGCCAGACCTCCGGCGCCACACCAGCGCGACAATCCGCCAAGGGCAGGGTCCGCGGGAAATACGCTCCCTCCTACGCCGATCCAGAACAGTGGACCTCGAGAGAGCAGGGTTTCTCCAAGGCCCCAGATCAAAGACAGAACAAGCGCTTGCATCGCACCACCCCGCCCTGGCAGCAGACGAACCAACAGACTCCAGCCGCTCAACAGCAACACCGCAGCCAGCACACAGCCCAGCCAAACCGCTGCAGCCAGAGGAAGACTGAGGAGTTCTGGCACCCCTAACCAGGTGAGTGGGTGCAGGGCAAGCAACCAGCGATGGCTGATCGCCACGGCAAGCCCCCCCCAGAGTGCTGCGGCCAGCGGGTTGAACGCCACAGACCACAGCAAGGCCAGCGCAGGCAGCATCCACCACAGCCCCGACAAGCTCAGACCGGTGCCCGCCAGCACACCTCCCAGCAAAGCCCGAAGCAGGATCTGGGATCGGTCATTGCCCATGGTGCCCCCCAGAGGTTGACGTCATCCTGGAATCACAACGCTCAACATCCGCGATGGAGACCGCCAACCCTCTCCAACAGTTACTGCTGCGAGGCCTCGGCACCACCACCCTGGTGGCCGAACGCCTGCGTGGCGTGACCCAGGACTGGGTAAGCAGTGGCCGTCTCGATGCCAGCCAAGCCTCGGCTCTGGTGGACGACGTTCTGAAAGCATTAAGGGGGGAAACCCCTGAACTCGAGCAGCAGATGGGGCGGAATCTGGAGCGCAACCGCGACAATTTTTTGCAAGATCTGGGCCTCCCCAGCCAGAAGGAAGTTGATGAGCTGCGCGGCCGGATCGACCGACTGGAGCAGCAACTCCGCCAGCGCGAACGCCAGGACTGAACCTGCCAGACTCTTTCTGAACAAAAGGAGCTCCAGTGCGAGACATTCTGATCAGTTCTGCCGTGTGTGTGGCGTGCCTGGTGGTGGCGCTGGTAAGTCAGATCGTGTCACCATCCACCGTGATTGCGGCACCACCCTCACCCACCGTTCAGGCGTCCGCCGCTCAGACCGCTGACGTGCAGGCCTCCGCAGCGATGGAACTGGACCCTGACGAGACCAACCCAACCCTCTTCGCCATGGCACCCGACTCCAACCAGGCTGATGCGTCCGCTCTCGGAGGCGCGATGAGTGCTGAAAAGCCTGAAATCACAGCCAGTGGACTGCGGATCACCAATCTCGTGGTGGGCACCGGAGCCGAAGCGACTTCAGGACAAACCGTCGTGGTGCATTACCGCGGGACTCTCGAAGACGGCAGTCAGTTCGACGCCAGCTACGACCGCGGCACCCCGTTCAGTTTCCCCCTCGGTGCCGGCCGTGTGATCAAGGGTTGGGACGAAGGTGTCCAGGGGATGAAGGTGGGCGGCAAGCGCAAGCTGGTGATTCCTCCCGATCTGGGCTACGGCGCCCGCGGAGCTGGTGGTGTCATCCCTCCCAACGCCACGCTGATTTTTGAAGTGGAGTTGCTTGAAGTGAAAGGCTGAGCACTCCAAGGGGGCAACAGCTGAAGCTCACGCACTGTCGTTAGGATCCCGCTGCTCGGTTGCCCTCCCCATGGCCCATACCCTCCCTGCGCTGCCCTACGCCCTCGATGCACTGGAGCCCCACATCTCCCGCTCCACACTCGAGTTTCACCACGGCAAGCACCACAACGGCTACGTCACCAACCTGAACAAGGCGATCGAGGGAACGGATCTCGATGGAAAAAGCCTGGAAGAGGTGATTGCAGCTGTTTCCAGTGATTCCAGCAAAGCCGGCGTGTTCAACAACGCAGCTCAGGTCTGGAACCACAGCTTCTACTGGCAGTGCATGAAGCCCGGTGGTGGTGGTCAGCCCACGGGTGCCCTTCTTGACAAGATCAATGCTGACTTCGGCAGCTACGACGCCTTCGTGGAGCAGTTCAAGGCCGCTGGCGCCACCCAGTTCGGCAGCGGCTGGGCCTGGCTGATCATCGAGGACGGCACTCTGAAGATCACCAAAACCGCCAACGCTGATCTCCCCCTCGCCCACGGCCAGAAGGCTCTGCTCACCATGGACGTGTGGGAGCACGCTTACTACCTCGACTATCAGAACCGCCGCCCCGATTACATCAGCACCTACCTAGACAAGCTGGTGAACTGGGATTTTGTAGCCGCCAACCTGGCAGCTTCCTGATCAGACGTTGATCCACCATCAAGCCCCCGTTCTGCGGGGGCTTTTTGATGCCTCGATCCAAGGAGTGGCCTCAGCCTTTGATCAAATCGCGCAGAGCCTGTTCAACATTGTCTTGGCGCATCAGCGCTTCTCCCACGAGCACCGCACCGGCACCGCTGCTTTGAACGCGATTCAAATCGGAACGAGCAAACAGACCTGACTCACTCACTAAAAGGGCACCTTGCTCGCGCAGGCGATCACCAAACCGTTCTGCAAGCGACTCCGTCGTAGCCAGATCCGTCTCAAAGCTGGTGAGGTCGCGATTGTTGATGCCAATGAGAGGGAAGCCTCCGAGGGTGAGAATTCGCTCCATCTCCTCAGCATCGTGCACTTCTACCAGCACGGTGAGACCGAGAGTGACTGCCACCTTCTGCAGGTAGGCGAGATCCTGATCCGAAAGAATGGCTGCAATGAGCAGAGCTGCATCAGCACCAGCAGCACGCGCCTGATAAAGCTGATGCGGACTGAGAATGAAGTCTTTGCATAACAGCGGCAAGTCCACGGCTTCGCGCACGGCCACCAGCACATCGAATCCGCCCTGGAAAAAGGTTCGATCTGTGAGCACGGACAGACAACTGGCCCCTCCAGCTGCATAGGCCTTGGCAATGGCGACGGGATCGAAATCCTCACGGATCACACCTTTGCTAGGACTCGCTTTCTTGATTTCAGCAATGACGGCAGGTGCCACAGGGGGCTGTCGCAAGGCTCCCAAGAAATCCAGCGGCGATGGCAGGTCTGCAACCTGTGCTTTCAGCTGCACCAGAGGCATACGCTGGCGGGCTGACTCAATCTCCCGATCCTTTTCCCAGACAATCTTCTCGAGAATATTGCGAGGTTCACCGTCTTGGTGGGGAATGGCGTACTCAAGATGGGCTACCTGAACCTTGGGGTTGGGCGGTCGGCGACGGATCTCCACAGAGGTTATCGGGCTGCGTAACGGAATCTTGTGATTTTATGCCCTTGACGAGACGACGAAGGAGTTAGTCAATGAATCAAACTTGTAACGGTTGCTTTTTCCATACAGTTCTTCAAGCTTAGAAACAGGCAGAAGAACTATCCGAATTAAGAGGCAACTGTACGGAAAGGGCAATCCCATAGCACTCAAGACAGAATCGATTCATCCACCACTAGGTTCGAAATGAGCAGAGAAAACCGAACGTTGCTCTGCGCGTACCGACGCCATAGCCCAATGACACATACGCACAAACACCAACCACGCAGCCTAAAAAGAACTGCATTGATCCCCCTGGACAGGCCAAGCTCACCGATGGCCGCGCTGATTCAACAACAGCATACATTTAAACAGATTGTGTCGTACTTCAAAGGGGATTACCTTGATTTAGACGATCAATAAAAGCTTGAAGAGAAAGATCAACTGCCCCCTTCGCACACCGAATCAATGCACTCAAATCACGCCGAAGCGGGCATTGATCATCCCGCAATTTCAATCAAAAACCTAAGCAAAAGCTACAAAAATACGCAGGCTCTTAACAATCTCTCCCTGAATATTCCTTTTGGCTGTTTTTATGCTCTCCTCGGGCCAAACGGAGCTGGCAAAAGTAGTTTAATCAGAATTCTTGCCACTCTAATGGGATCTGATTCAGGAGAAGTATGGATTAATGGCATTGACGCGCTCAAAAAACCCAGGGAAGCAAGAACGCAGATAGGCTATGTCGCTCAGGAAAGTAGTCTTGATAAAATACTCACCGGCTACGAGCACTTAACATTCACCGCTGATCTTCACCACCTACCGAGGAAAATAAAAAAAGAACGCATTGACGAGGTCATTGAGCAACTGAATATGAGTGAATGGGTCTATCGACGAACCAAAACTTATTCTGGAGGCATGCGCAGGAGACTTGAGCTTGGATGCGCACTATTACATAAGCCCAAAATATTTATATTAGATGAACCTAGTGTAGGCCTAGATCCCGAGAGCAGACAATTGATCTGGGAGGTTCTAAAAGCCTCAGTTGAGAATGGCCAAACCGTACTCTTAAGCACCCATCAACTCCAAGAAGTCGAGCAACTTGCCGACCAACTGGCAATTCTCGATCATGGGAAATTAATTGCGGCAGGAAAACCAAAAACATTAAAGGAAAAAATAGGAGGTCAAAAACTCACCTTACGAATCAGAGAGTTCAGCAACCAAACCGAAGCAAAAGCCACCAGTGATGCCTTGATCAGGCGCGCTGACATCGACAACATCATCATCAACCCTTCTCAGGGTTACTCATTGACATTGATCACTGCCAAAGAAGCCAATAGCGACGAGATTGTCAACGAGGTGCAAAAACAGGGATTCCCTATTTTTTCCTGCGCCAGAAGTAGTATTTCGATTGACGATATCTATCTCAAAGCTACGGGATCAACAATTGCAGATGCCGAACTTTCAGCATTAGGGGCAAGAGATCTACGCAAAGAGCGCAAAGAAGCAATGCGCTGAAAACCTTTAATTCTTTTATTAAAAGCCATGACAAGCATCGAAAACGCCTTTCAAAACCAAACGTGGCACGAAACACGTCGCCCACAGAGAGGATCCTTTGTTGCGACGTTAATGCAGCAATTGAGAGAAAGAGGGCAAGAAACAATGGCCCTTAGCAAGCGACAATTTCTCCAGTTGAAGCGCCGACCATCATCATTTGTCGTCGGAGTCGTCCAACCACTGATGTGGCTGATTCTTTTTAGCGCACTATTCAGTAATGCGCCAAAAAACTTCTTACCAGCCGACCAAGGATACGGCAACTTTATAGCCGCAGGGCTAATCGTATTTACAGCATTCAGCGGTGCACTCAATGCCGGTTTAGCTGTCATGTTTGATCGCGAATTTGGCTTTTTAAACAGAATCTTAGTGGCCCCACTGAGATCGCGCAGCTCAGTTGTATTTGCGTCAGTAATACATATCTGGATGATCAGCCTCATTCAAAGCGTAGTCATCATGGCTGCCGCAGGATTACTGGGATACGGCTGGCCTGTCGGGAGCGGAATCATCATTGCCCTAACAACTTTATCGATGCTTATCCTTGGCGTCACTGCGATTAGCCTGGGTCTCGCCTTTACACTTCCAGGACATGTAGAGCTTCTGGCAGTTACCTTCTTGATCAATTTACCCTTGTTATTTGCAAGCACAGCACTAGCTCCGCTTTCTTTCATGCCAGCACCGATGCAATGGCTCGCTTCTCTTAACCCCCTCACATACGCGATTGAACCAATACGAGCCAGCTATCTTGGCCACGCATCTCTTAACACAGTCGTTCTACAAGCACCTTTTGGCTCAGTCAACGTGGCTGGATGTCTGTGGATTCTCTTCACCCTCACCATATCCACATTGATCCTCGTCAGACCAATGCTTCACCGCAAGCTCTCCTAGGCTAGTGACTATTTTTATCTATAACTGCTTTAAATATGGGCATCTGATTGGAATGTCAATCCTGATTGGCACCTTCGTATTAAATGTATCCCCTCTTAAAAAAAATCTTAGGAAGACACTTTTCCTTGCGTCCTTCCTGTCTTTATTGACCGGAATAGCAATGGTCGGCCTCAGTGAAACCTACCTTGCCGGAGTGAATCCAGACTTTCCTCACTCAAAAATCGCGTTAAAGCTTATTTTGACATTGGCAATGATTTGGCTTGTTGCACGAGAAAAGAAGCCAACTGAATCGTCAATTAAGATCGTAGGCATTTTTTCTTTAGGCATCACTGCACTTGCTTTATTCTGGACATAATCAAAACGTGCCTTGATCATCTGATTGATCAGGCAATAGTAGATAAAGCTAATTTATAAGCAACTTCTACGACTTCACTCAACGTTGGGTGTGTGTGCACTTCATTGGCCAACTGACGTACGCTCTGACGACGTGCCACGGCATTGGCCACCTCCTGGATCAGATCAGCGGCATGCAACCCATAGATGTGCGCTCCTAACACCTCTCCTGAAACCTTGTTAAAGAGAAGCTTCATCAGTCCATCGCTATCCAATTCAGCGAGAGCCTTGGAATTGGCCTTGAAGTAACTGCGCACCACACCCAGCTCAAATCCCTGATCAGCCGCCAATTGCTTGGCATCGGCTTCACTGAGTCCCACTGAACTGATCTCTGGATGGGTGAAGGTGGCAGCTGGAATGCTGCGGTAATCGATCTCGCGGTTGTGGCCAAGGATGTTGTCGATGGCCACAGTTCCCTGGGCGGCAGCGGTGTGAGCAAGCATCAATTTTCCAGTGACATCACCAACCGCCCAAAGATGCGGAATCGGTTGACCATTGGCGAGCACCTGCATGCGATCGTTGATGGGCACAAACCCACGCTGGGTCTCCACTCCGAGCTTTTCAAGGTTGAGGGTGCGGCTGCTGGGAACACGACCGGTGGCAACCAGAACAGCATCCACCTCGAGGGTCTCAACAGGCTCACGTGTCTGCATGTCGACCAGTTCAATCTGAACCGGCGCACCCGGTTTGATCGATTGGGCCAGAACCCCTGCTCGTGCATCGATATCCCGTCCATCAATCAGGTGGCGCGCGGCGATCCTGCTGATATCGGGGTCAAAGGTCGGCATCACCCGATCAAGAGCCTCGATCATCGTGACCTCACAGCCCAGAGCGGTATAGACGTCTGCAAATTCAAGGCCGATATAACCACTGCCGATGATGGCGAGCCAGCGGGGAAGCCACTCCAGACTCACGGCCTCGTCGCTGGTGAACACGCTGCGACCATCGGTCTCGATACCCGGAGGAACGAAGGGATCTGATCCTGTCGCCAGAATCACATCCTTGGCCGTCAACACCCTGTCCACACCACTGATTTCCCGCACGCCCACGGCTTGAGCCGACTCCAGACGACCGGAACCACGAATAATCGTCACCCCCGACCTCTCCAGCGTTTTGGTGAGGTTTCCGCGAATCGTGGCCACCAGTTGGTTGGCGTGATCAGCGATTTTCTGGCGTTCAAAGCGCACCGGGGCCGCATGAATTCCGAAACCCGCTAGATGCTCCGCATCCGCCAGCTCGCGGACACGACCTGAAGCGGCGAGCAGAGCCTTGGACGGAACGCAGCCACGATTCACACAGGTCCCGCCCATGTCGCGCGACTCGATAATCGCGACCTTCAGGCCATGCTCAGCGGCATGCTTCGCTGCATCGAAACCGCCGTAACCGGCACCGATCACGATCACATCGAAGTCGAAACTGGCTGCACTCACCCGGACTGCTGCATGGGAGCCGTCATTGTCGCTCGTCGTCGTTCCAAGAGAAGCGGAACAGCGGCAGCTGCCACATTCAAGGATTCCACTTTCCGGCCATGAGGCAGGGTGACCCCATGGCTGCAGCAGGCCAGCAAACGGGGATGCAAACCTGATCCCTCATTGCCGAGCACCAGCACAGTGGGACGACACCAGTCCAACTGCCAATACGGCTCCACCTGAAGACCTGTTGCAGCGTTTGGGACAAGGGTTGCCACCACCTGAAGTCCTCTGGTTCTGGCCTCCTTGAGGGCGGTTGCCAGTTGTTCAACCCCCTGTGCATCCGTCAAACCGAAGCGGCGCAACGGCAGCGTCAGAATCGCTCCCGCAGCAGACCGCACGACCTTCGAGCCGAGTGGATCAGCCCCTGCCCCCATCCAGACTTGTTCAACATCGGCTGCCAAGGCTGTTCTCAGCAGGGTTCCCACATTGCCTGGATCCTGCAGACGATCGAGGGCGAGAACGAAGTTTGGTTGGGGACCGGGTGAAGGCAAACGGTTGAACGGCCAAAGGCAGGCAACCCCATCGGGATGCACGGTGGACAGAGCGGCGCCGAGCGCTTCTGAACTCATCAACTGCAACTGAACTGGCCCTGGCAAGCCTGCAAGCAGAGCCTGATGGTTCTGAAACCACAACGGTGTGGCCAGAACCTGCAATGGATCCGTCCACGGCAGGGCCTGCGCGAGAAGTTCCTGCACCTGGTGCGTTCCCTCAAGCAGAACGCATTGTTCCTTCTCTCGACCTGTTCTGCTTTGCAGAGAGCGAATCCGCTTGATCAGGGGATTGCGCCGACTTGAAATCGGTTCACCCTCAGCCCCTGAAATCGCCGACACGTCAGAAGGTTGTGTGCTTTCGCACCTTCAGTTCCCCATGAATGGAAAGATCCGTTCCTTCAATATCAAAACCTTTCACCGCGGCAATCTCGCCCTTAAGTCCCTCTGCGGCAAGGTTCTCAACCATTTTTTTAATCACCTGATCCTCAACCGTTGATTGATCGATGGAATCCGGTGTCAAAAACTCAAGGAATTTGCCGACCTTTGACGCAACCACCTCGGAAGAGTTGGAAATCTTCAGCACGATCATGGTCAGCAGTTAAGAGCTCAAGCTCTAACAACATAGTGCGGATGGGGAGACTTGAACTCCCACGACATTGCTGCCACTAGTACCTGAAACTAGCGCGTCTACCAATTCCGCCACATCCGCTGGCGTTTGTCGCGTAGGCGACCAATTGACCATAAGCCATCGAAGGGCCGTCTCTCCAGGAGCTGTCAAGCCAGTTTGAGCGCCGGCCGTCTAGACGGTCTCACGCGATCTCGTCAAGATGGGCGCACATTTCGGTGAAAGCGAGGAATGACAACAGCGGCGCCTCCGTCTCAAGACATTCTCAAGCCGCATCTCGCCATCGCTGGGGGACACAAGCTTCAAGGTGAACTGAGGGTCAGCGGAGCTAAAAATTCGGCTCTGGTGCTGATGACAGCATCACTACTCACCTCAGAGCGTCTCACCCTCCATAACGTTCCACCCCTGACCGACATCGATGGGATGGAAAGCATCCTTGTGTCTCTCGGAGTGAAGGTTCGACGTCGTTCGGAAACCATTGAGCTTCAAGCGTCCAGTCTCACGAGCGCTGAACCTCCTTATGAACTGGTGAATGGATTGAGAGCCAGCTTTTTTGCCATCGGCTCCATCCTCGCCAGAATGGGTTACGCCAAAGTACCCCTTCCTGGCGGATGCCGCATCGGTGCACGACCAGTGGTCGAGCATATCCGGGGATTGAAAGCCTTGGGTGCTTTGGTGACTGTGGAACACGGGGTCGTGACAGCGGCAGTCCCCGGTGAGAGCAAGCGACTGAAAGGGGCCTCCATCGTGTTGGACTGCCCGAGCGTGGGCGCCACGGAAACGATCCTGATGGCAGCAACCCTGGCGGAAGGCATCAGCGTGATTGAAAACGCTGCTCAAGAACCCGAGGTTCAGGATCTTGCCAACCTGCTCAACGCCATGGGGGCCCGGATTACCGGCGCCGGTGGCCCCACGATCACGATCGAAGGAGTGGAAACCTTGCACGGGTGTGAGTACTCAGTGATTCCGGATCGAATTGAAGCTGGAACCTTTCTGCTTGCGGCGGCCATCACTCGCTCTCGCCTCCGTGTTGCACCGGTCGTTCCCGACCACCTGAGTGCCGTGCTTCAAAAACTGCGGGATTGCGGCTGTGCGCTCGAGATCGACGAGGAGGGCATCACGATCACCCCAGGAGAAATCAAGGGCGTCGACATCACCACCCAGCCATTTCCTGGCTTCCCGACCGATCTGCAAGCTCCGTTCATGGCTCTGCTGGCCACAGCCAATGGCACGAGCGTCATTACGGAGAAGATCTACGAAAACAGAATGCAACATGTGGCTGAGCTCCAGAGAATGGGCGCATCCATCCGCATCCAGGGAAACACCGCTGTCGTTGAAGGTGTTTCAAACCTCAGTGCCGCCCCTGTGAACGGAACTGATTTGAGAGCTGCAGCCGCCATGGTGCTTGCTGGCCTCGTCGCCCGAGGCAGCAGCCAGGTGCGTGGCCTCAACCATCTGGATCGGGGCTACGCCGGTATCGAAGCCAAACTGCGCGCCTGTGGTGCCGTGCTTGAAAGGCTCCTCTCCTGAGCGGGGGTTTGGGGTTGGTCGCTTAGGATCAATCACTAGGGGAGCGTGCCGGAATTGGTAGACGGACTCGACTCAAAATCGAGCGCCTTCGGGCATGTGGGTTCAAGTCCCACCGCTCCTACTTCACTTCCAGCGTGTGAGTACCCAGCCAGTGAATGCACGTCAGCTGGCGAAGACTCTCTATTAACCCCTAAAACACTGACCCGTTAACGCTCCCCTAGGGAGTATCAATGCCACAGCGTCATGGTGGAGCCCAAGGCTGATTCAATGTCCTCAGCGGTGATGGGCACCTACAACCGCTTTCCTTTGACGCTTGTGAGGGGTCGCGGTTGCTGGGTGTGGGATGACCAGAACCGACGACACCTTGACGCCGTTGCAGGAATCGCCACCTGCACCCTCGGGCACAGCGATCGCATCCTGCGGCGAGCCCTTTCCCGCCAGTTGAAAACGCTTCAGCACGTTTCCAACCTTTACAAAATCCCCGAACAAGAACAACTCGCTCAATGGCTGGTGGTCAACAGCTGCGCTGACAGCGTGTTCTTCTGCAATTCAGGAGCTGAAGCCAACGAAGCCGCGATCAAACTGGCACGAAAGCATGGCCACAGGCGCCGTGGGATCGAACGCCCGGTCATCATCACGGCCGCAGCCAGTTTTCATGGCCGGACGCTGGCAGCGGTGAGTGCCACCGGTCAACCGCGATACCACCAAGGGTTCGAGCCCATGGTGGAAGGATTCGAATTCTTTCCTTACAACGACGGCGACGCTTTCGAGCAGCTGCTGATACAGCTGGAACAGAACGGCCCCAGGGTGGCTGCTGTTCTGATTGAACCGCTTCAGGGCGAAGGCGGTGTGAATCCTGGCGATCCCGCTGTGATGCAGCGCATCCGCAAGCTCTGCAGCGAGCGCGACATCCTGCTGATCTTTGATGAAGTCCAGGTGGGCATGGGCCGCACGGGCACGCTCTGGGGATATCAACAACTCGGCGTCACACCGGATGCCATCACCCTGGCCAAAGGCCTTGGAGGAGGCCACGTGATCGGAGCCCTGCTAGTCAGTCAGCACGCCGACGTGTTTGAACCTGGTGATCACGCCAGCACCTTCGGCGGCAATCCCTTCGCCTGCCGTGCGGGGCTCACCGTGGCCAACGAATTGCTGCGACGCGATCTACTCAAAAACGTCCAGACGCGGGGAAAGCAATTGCATAAAGGACTGACCCACCTCGTGGAGCGCTATCCCGACCACCTAGCGGGGAGCCGCGGCTGGGGACTACTGCAGGGTCTGGTTCTCCAAGACAACTGCGGATTTTCAGCTGCTGATGTTGTGAAGGCCGCCCTTGAAGAGCAGCTGCTGCTGGTGCCTGCCGGCGCTGCGGTGGTGCGCATGGTGCCTCCCCTGGTGATTGGTCCCCGGGAAATCCAAACCCTGCTCACCCGACTGGATCGGGCTCTGCAGCACCTGATGTGAATCCCCTCCCCTCTGGATCCGGCAGAGATGATCTGAGTGATCTGCTGCCGCGCTTCGATCTCAGGGGGATGGACCTCTCCCTCGATCGCGTGCAGGAGGCCCTGGGGGAACTGCAGCAGCCGGCTGCCACGATCCCCGCGGTGCAGGTGGTGGGGACCAATGGCAAGGGATCCATCGCCTGCTTCATTCACCATGCACTGATGGCCGCGGGACTGCGCTCCGGCCTCACCATCTCGCCCCACCTCGTGAGCTGGTGCGAGCGCATCCGCGTGAACGAGCGTCTGATCACGATCGAAGAGCTTCGCTGCCTGCTCCAGACCCTGCAGTCGGTGGTGACCACCTACCGGCTCACCCCATTCGAGCAGCTGATCTGTGCAGCCCTGGTGCATTTTGAGGCCCAGCGCCCCGACTGGTTAGTCCTGGAGGCTGGCTTGGGAGGCCGGTTGGACGCCACCACAGCCCATCCACGTCGACGGCTGATTGCGGTGGGCTCGATCGGCCTGGACCACCGGGAACATCTCGGGGCGACCCTGGAAGCGATTGCCACTGAGAAAGCCGCGGCCATTCCACCAGGGAGCCATGTGGTGAGTGGGGCGCAGCTTCCGGAGGTGCAGCGGGTGCTGGAGCGCGCTGTTTCAGCCATGGACGCCAGCCTTCGCTGGGTGGAACCGCTTGCCAATGATTGGACGCTCGGCTTAACCGGAGATCTGCAGCGAAGCAATGCAGGCGTGGCCAGAGCTGCCCTGGAATGGATGGCTCGCGACGGCAAAGAAATCACGGTCGATGCCATGCGCGATGGCTTTGCGGCAGCCCGCTGGCCAGGCCGGCTGCAGTGGATGCAGTGGGAAGGACGACGCGTGCGCGTTGATGGAGCCCACAACCCACCGGCTGCAGAGGCATTAGCCAACGAACGTTGTCGCTGGATGGCCGCCGATCAACCGCAGATTTGGGTGCTGGCGATCCAGGCGCATAAACAGGCTCCGGCCATGCTGAAGCACCTGCTGCAGCCCAACGATCTGGCCTGGATCATTCCCGTTCCAGAGCACCGCAGCTGGAGCGTGGAGCAACTGCAGCATGACGCGCCGGAGTTCGCCCACCAGCTCAGGGGCGCCGGAGATGCAGCTGAGGCGCTCAACCAGCTCGAGAACAACGGATGGCCGCAGGCAGCCCCCGTCGTGGCCGGTTCGTTGTATCTGATCGGTCATCTGCTGGAGACGCATCAGTTGCAGGCAGAGTGATTCGATGCTGTGCCCGTCGTTCATGCCTCCGCTGCTGAAAGTCATCACCGCCATCACCCTGGTGATCGGCTTCCTATGTGATCCCGCCGTTGCACTCGACACCTCGGCAGGGGTGGGCCTCCAGGACAGGGCCTTGTTTCAGGAACGGGTGGATTACACCTTGACCAATCAAAACGGCGCTGATTTTCATGATCAGGCCCTCAGCAACACCTCCTTTGCCGGCGCGGCGGCCAAAGGAGCTGATTTCAGCGGGGCCAATCTGCAAGGGGCGATCTTCACGCAGGGTGCGTTTGCCGATGCCAACTTCCGGGGCGCCGACCTCAGTGATGCCCTCATGGATCGTGCAGATTTCACAGGAACGGATCTGCGGGACGCCGTTTTGATCGGCGTGATCGCCTCCGGAAGCAGCTTCGCCAGGGCTCAGGTGGATGGCGCCGATTTCAGCGATGCCCTGCTGGACCGAGATGACCAGCGCAAACTCTGCCAGGAGGCCGAAGGCCTGAACCCCACCACTGGAGTGCTGACCCGCGACAGCCTCAGCTGCTGAAACCGCCAAGCTTCCCGGGGTTCAGCAGACCAGCCGGGTCCAAACGCCGCTTGGCGGCCACCTGATCACCATCCACGACGCCAAGTCCTCCGCCCTCAACGGTCAACACATGAGGGTTAAAGATCAGAGCCCCGAGTTCGCGACACTGCTGCATCAAACGCTCCAGCTCTTCAGCCCCGCGCCAGCGTACGAGCGGCAAGGCTGCAAGCCGCTGTACACCCTGCTGGCGCACGGCTTCCAGGTGAATGAGCACATCCCCGCCCCAGGTCTGCTTCAGCGCTTGCAGGCAGTCCAGTTCAGGTTGCGGAAGCAGCATCTGCAAGTACGTCCATTCAGGGTCGTGCTGGCGCAGATGCAGGGTGGTGTGGTTCCAGGTCAGTTCACGCAAGCCATGGCCGGCATGGTGCATCTCCTCACCGCGATACACCACGTCAGCACCGCAGTCGGCCGCCAACCGCTCCAACGTGCTGACCGCATCGGGGGCCGACAGCAAAAGCACACGGTCAGCCTTTGTGTCCGGGAAGTCCCAGACCGGTAACTGAGCCACCACTTCGGCCTCCAGCACAGTGCAGAGATGCAGGTCCAACGCCGATCCGCAGCAGCGTCGCGCCAGCTCGACAGCGGATGGCCAGTCAACGCAGTCGATCACCACTTCCTGCCAATCCACTGTTGGCGCTGTGGCGAGCGTCAATGCGGTGATGATCCCGTTGGTCCCGTAGGCATGATTCAGCGCCTCCGCGTCAGAGGCCTCCAACTGGAGCCGCTTTGGCTCCGGCTCCATCGTGACCACCTCAAGACCGAGAAGATGGCCCGGATCGCGCAGAAAGCCCCAGCGCACCGAACCGATGCCACCGGAGCCGCCGGCAATGAAGCCGCCGATCGTGGCGCTGCGCCACGTACTGGGCAGCAGGCGCAGCTGACGACCGTGGCCACGCAGCACCTGATCGAGATCTTTCAGAAGGCAACCGCATTCAACCGTGACGACACCGGTGGTCGCCTCGATCGTGCGAACGGCACGCAGGCGACCCATCAGCATCACCACCCCTCCATCAAGGGGGACGCTCTGTCCGTAATTGCCCGTCCCTGCGCCCCGCAGGGTGAGCGCAATGCCATGACGGCAGCAGGCCGCAGCCACACAGGCCACGGCATCCACCGTTTCCGGACGCACCACCAGCGCTGCCCGACAGAACCTCAAACGCTCCCGCAACACCGGTGAGTAGTCGTAGGCATCCTTCGAGTACCGATCAAGATCCTCCGGACGTTCCAGCACGGTGAGGTCAGGCACCGCCTCGAGTTCCTCACGCAACGTCTCAAGAACCACGGGAGCCACGATCAGGACAACCTTTCAATCCTGAACCCAGACGCCACCAACCAGCACCTTGCGGCGCGGAGGGGCCGACAACAGCTCGGGCCAGCCGCCATTGTGCAGATGGATCAGATCTGCGGGAGCACCAAGGCGCAGCACCCCATCCCAAGCAAGGCCCAGCAAACGAGCGGCATCCTTGCTGAATGGTGCGATCCCCGCCTCATCCCAGGGAGCGAGCTGAGCCAGTGGGATGCTCATCGCCATCAGAGCCAGGGGATCCAGGTTTCCGCCAGGGAACCAAGGATCCTGCACGTTGTCTCCCCCCACAGCAACACATACACCGCAGTCCTGCAGCTGTCGGATCGGTGCAAGAGGTCGTTGCACCGGCGTGGCCTGCCCTCGACGCCCCAGCAGCCATCCGTTGGTGAGAGGCAAAGCCACCACCTGCAGCTGGTGCTCCGCCATCCGCTCCCCCAGTCGCCGTAGCGAGGCTGAATTCAGCAGCGAAAGGCTGCTGGCATGGCTGCAGGTGATCGGCACCGACACGGTCATCGTGCTGAGAACCCTGAGCAGTTGGCGAACCCCGGCAGCAGGATGCTCCGACGCCTCATCGATGTGCAGATCAACCGAGCATCCGAGGTCCTCCGCCAGCTCCAGCAGGCGTCGCAACGCTCGACGTGGAGCCCGCCCAGGACAAGGAGGTTCGATCACGCCACCGATCACCCCTTCGGCCGCTGCTACCTGGGCCGCCAGATGCTTTCCCTCAGGAGTGGACCAATGCTCGACTGGCACGAGAGCTACCAACTGGAGTTCGAGGCGCTCCCGCCAGCGCTGACGGGTCTCCGTCAACACCTCCCAGCTGCAGGCAGCCCCTGGTCCAAGACTGTCAATATGCGATCGAACGGCTCGCACTCCGTGGCGCCAGGCCAGTTCCAGAGCTCGCTCACTGCGTTCATGCACCCGATCTGCGGTGCGGGTGCGATGTTCTCGCATGTTGGCCTCCATCGCTCCGGCGTAGGTCCCCGAAAGATTGGGGTGGTCTGGCCAAGAGAAGGCTTTATCAAGGTGAGCATGGGGCTCGGCCAACCGCGGCATCACCAGGCCCTGGGCGTCCTCAGCAGGTAACACGGACGTGAGCTCGCCATCTTTCCAACGCAGCTCAACGGAGAGCAAGCCATCTGCAGATGGCTCCAGCGCAACCCCTGAAGGCAACTCCAGAAGGCTCGCCGGGCATCGGCTTCGCAAAGATCCCGCACCCTTCGGCTTCATTCCATCCGACCGGCATCGGACTGGGTTTTCAGGACCAAAAATCGACCCGCAACCCCCAAGGTGGTGACGGAGTAGCGGGGGAGACGCAAGGTAGGGAGCAGATCCTGCCCCCCCACAGTGGTCAGGTAAATACTGGCCAATCCTAAATTCCACCGTCGTGTGAACTGGCTGGCGAGAGAGGCAAGCGTCACTTCCTGGTCCGCGATCAGGCGGGGACAATCCTTAATCCAGATCTGCAACACCAGAGGCAGTGTGCGCTGGTAGCAGAGCTCGTTCGTGGCCAGGCTCACAAGTTGTGTTCCGGCATGGGCGGTGTAGTCCTCCTTGGTGGGATTGGTGATCACGAGAGCGGCGACACTCCCTCCGAGCAGGAGCGACATGGCGATCGCTGTCGCCGGAGGCCAGCGCCAATGTGCAGGTGACGTACGCAGGGCCTGGAGGGCGGATTGGTAGATTCTTACCGACGCGGCGGGCGTCGCCAAGTGGTTAAGGCAGCGGCTTGTGGCGCCGCTATTCGGGGGTTCGAATCCCCTCGCTCGCCCTACACATCTTTCTTTGTGAGATTCACGGAGCGATCAATCCCCTCGTGAGGGAATCTGCACCTTGTCTGATCGGATCAGAGCAGGGGAGGGAAAGTTTTTGGCTGAGTTCTGCTGTTTCGCGCTCGCATTCCTCATCAGTCAGGCCTGCGGTGTTCAGCGCCACAGCTTTCACCAGAGGTGGCGGGCCGGCTCCTCGCGGTCGGCCGATGGAGGCAAGTCCTTCACACAGCTGAATCACATCCTCAAGTGGTGGCAGAGCAATATCGGGCAAGCGATGGATCTGCGTCTGCCGGGCACGATGAACCATCAGCAACGCCGTTGGCTGGCTGCCGCGCATCAAGGGCAGTGTGGCTGTCGAGCCTGGATGGCAAAGCGATCCCTGTCCCTCCACGAGAAGAAGAGCATCTCCAGGTACTGAAGACGCTGCGCTGAGCACAGCCGCCTCTACAGCACCAGCGGCGTAATCAACCCGCACCGCATCCAGGGGCACTCCCTGGCCACTGATGAGGATTCCCGCCTGTCCTGTCCCCACAAAAACGGCCGGCACATCAAGGCAGCGGGCTGAGTCCTGAATGGCCAGACAGGCACTCATTTTGCCGACAGCCATATCGGTTCCGACAGCCAGAACGCGCTTGCAAGGCAGAGCGGCAGCCCTGGCCTGGCCAACCCTGAGTCCCTCGGGCTCGCAGCGGAGATCCCAGATCCAGCATCCAGGCTGAACCGCCGCGCTGAGCTCCGGATCATCCGCCAGATGGGTGTGAAGACCACTGGCCACCGACAGCCCCGCACGGAGTGCAGACAACACATCCGAGCGCAGGGCCGCAGGCAGCACACCACCAGATGGAGCAAGGCCGACCACGGCCACGGACGGTCGATAGGGAAGCGCATCGTCCAGATCCTTGACGACAGGCACAGGCCTGGGAATACCCGTGATGCTCTCCAGCGTTCGACCGGCATGCTCAGGGTCAATCACAGCCACGATCGGCCCACGCCGATGACGCAACATCGCCAGGCCGGTCTTGCCCATGAGATTGTCCAGCCCACCGTGCTGAAGAAGCACCACAGGATCCTGGTCAGCAAGCATCAGGAGGCCTCCACCGGCGTAACGCCCAAGCCGCTTCCCTGCGGTGGCAGAAGTTGATCCCCTTTGAGCGGCAAACCCTTGTAAGGATCGTCCACCAAATTGAGGTGGCTGTCCAAGTCAGGCCAGCGGATCAGAGACAGCAATTGAGCCGCTGCCGCATTAAGCAGTGTGCTGTCGGAATAGCAGCCCACCATCAGATCTAGGTCAAGCCGCTCAGCTACCTGGGCCATCAGCCAGGCCTCAGTCAGACCTCCAGTCTTCAGCAGCTTGAGATTCACGCCGTCCACGTGTGGCGCAAGCCTGAGTAGGTCCTTCAGATCCCAACAGCTCTCATCAGCCACCAAGGGCAGATTGCAATCTGGGCGTAGCGCTGCAAATCCCTCCAGATCCTCCTCCAGATCAACGCGAGCGGGCAGCGGCTGCTCCAGCAACACCACCCCCGCCTGCTCCAACGGTGCTTGCATCGCCTTGGCTTGCTCGAGAGTCCAGCCGCCGTTGGCATCCACCTGAAGTTCATGCGCCACCGCCATTCGCTGGGAGCGCTCCTGAAGGGCGATAGCCACCGCCTGCAACAGGGCACGGTCATGATCCAGTCCCTCGGGACTGCCGAGTTTGAGCTTGATGCGGGTGGCTGGCATCTGCCTCCACCAGCGATCAAGACGCTCAAGAACCTTCTCAACAGAGGCGAGACCCAAGGTGACGCTCGTGGCCACCTCGCTGGTTCCATCCAACGCCAACAGCCTCCAGATCGGTTGCCCCAGCTGCCGCCCCCACCAGTCCCAGAGGGCCAGATCCACCGCACACCGAGCCGGCGGAGACAGGGTGGCCAGCCACGGTGCCAGGCCATGACGGTCCTGAGGATTCAGGCACTCCAAAGTCGGCAACAGGGCCTGGAGTTCAGCCTCGATGCCCTCCAGCGCATAGGCGCGATGGCCCGTATCCAGCCCGCCGGTTTCCCCTAACCCCACAGTCCCGCCATGGTCCAGGCGAAGTTCCAGGCGTTCCACAACGGACGTGGTTCCCCTGCTGATTGCCAGAGGCACCGCCTTCGTGAGCGGAAATCGACGCAGACTCCAACCCATGGCCCGCGAGCACCAGTCCACAAGCTGGCACAGCACCGCCGTATCCGACACTGAAAGCAGCGTTCGACGCCGCCGATCCCTCGGACGGCTCTTTGCCTTGACCGTAACCGCTTCACCTACCACCGAAATGCTGCCGAACCGGGAGCGTGGCAGCTACTGGATCACCACGTTCGGCTGCCAGATGAACAAGGCCGACTCCGAGCGCATGGCGGGGATTCTCGAATCCATGGGCTATCGGGAAGCGAGCGGCGAACTGGATGCCGATCTAGTGCTCTACAACACCTGCACCATTCGCGATAACGCAGAGCAAAAGGTTTATAGCTATTTGGGACGTCAGGCCCAACGCAAACGCACGAACCCAAATCTCACCTTGGTAGTGGCGGGCTGTGTGGCGCAGCAGGAAGGCGAATCCTTGTTGCGACGGGTGCCGGAGCTCGACCTGGTGATGGGACCTCAGCACGCCAACCGGCTCGAAACGCTGCTTCAGCAGGTGGACAGCGGGCAGCAAGTGGTTGCCACCGAAGAGCACCACATCCTTGAAGACATCACCACCGCCAGACGCGACAGCAGCATCTGCGGCTGGGTGAATGTGATTTACGGCTGCAACGAGCGCTGCACCTATTGTGTGGTTCCCTCGGTACGGGGCAAGGAGCAGTCACGGCTCCCGGATGCCATCAGGCTTGAGATGGAGGGACTCGCGGCCCAAGGCTTCAAAGAGATCACCCTGCTGGGGCAGAACATCGACGCCTACGGACGTGACCTGCCGGGAATCACGCCCGAGGGCCGCCGGCAGCACACCCTCACCGATCTGCTCCATCACGTCCACTCCGTGGAGGGCCTTGAGCGGATCCGCTTCGCCACCAGTCACCCCCGCTATTTCACCGAGCGCCTGATTGATGCCTGCGCCGACCTTCCCAAACTCTGCGAGCACTTCCACATCCCGTTCCAAAGCGGTGACAACGACGTGCTGCGGGCCATGGCTCGGGGCTACACCGTGGAGCGCTACAGGCGCATCATCGACAGAATTCGGGATCGAATGCCCGATGCCTCTCTGAGTGCAGATGTGATCGTGGCCTTCCCGGGTGAGACCGATGCCCAATACCGGCGCACCCTGGCGCTGATCGAGGAGATCGGTTTCGACCAGGTGAACACAGCCGCTTACTCACCACGCCCGAACACCCCAGCCGCCAACTGGGACAACCAGCTTTCTGAAGACACCAAAGTGGAGCGACTCAGAGAAATCAATGCGCTGGTGGAGCGCTGCGCGCGGGAACGCAACGAGCGCTACTCCGGCCGCGTGGAAGAGGTGCTGGCTGAAGGCATCAATCCCAAGGATCCGTCCCAGTTGATGGGGCGCACCCGCACCAACAGATTGACATTTTTCCGTTCTGAGAATGGGAATGGCCGCCGCTTCAGTGCCGGTGATCTGGTTCAGGTGCGCATCGATGCCGTTCGATCCTTCTCGCTTAGTGGCACTCCTCTGAACAGCTGATACGTTGCGGGTTAACCCGAACTGCCAACTCCGAGCCCATGCCGACTTCCCTTCTCCGCGTTGGCGTGGTGTTCGGAGGTGAGTCCGGAGAGCATGCCGTATCGATCCAATCGGCCCTCACGGTGATCAAGGCATTAATCGCCCCGGACAATCAAGATCGGTTCGAGGTGATTCCGGTTTACATCGATCGCGAGGGTCGCTGGTGGGGCCCGACAGTGGCCCAGCGCGTTCTCGACCAGAACCACGCCATCAACTCCGAAGACCTGCCCCAACCTCTGCCCGCTCCAGGGCTGCGTCAGTGGCCGGTGGATCCCGACACGGTGGACATCTGGTATCCGGTTTTGCATGGTCCCAACGGTGAAGACGGCACGGTGCAAGGTCTGTTCACGCTGATGAACAAACCCTTCGTGGGCTCCGGGGTGCTCGGATCCGCAGTGGGAATGGACAAACTCGCGATGAAAGCCGCATTCGCGGCAGCAGGACTCTCCCAGGTTCCCTATCTGGGATTGAATGCGATCGACCTGGAGGAACCGGAGCGGCTTGAGCAGCTTCTGACCAGGTTGGAGAAGGAGTTGGGATACCCCTGTTTCGTTAAACCCGCCAACCTTGGGTCATCTGTGGGCATCACGAAGGCCCGAACGAGAGATGAGCTACTGGATGGCTTGCACCAGGCTGCTGTGCTCGACACCAGATTGCTTGTGGAGCAAGGTGTCAAAGCCAGAGAGCTCGAATGCGCCGTATTAGGGCGTCGTCATTTGCGGGCCTCTGTGGTGGGTGAGATCCGCTTTGACGCCGACTGGTATGACTACGAAACCAAGTACACCGAGGGGCGCAGTCAAACGCTGATTCCCGCTCCACTTCCAGCATCAGTGAGCCAGCAGATTCAAGCCATGGCGATCCGGGCTTGCCAGGCCGTCCATGCCTATGGCCAGGCGCGCGTGGATGTGTTCTACGACGAAACATCGGGCCAGATCTGGCTCAATGAAATCAACACCCTCCCAGGCTTCACCTCCCAAAGCATGTATCCCACACTCTGGGAGGCCACAGGTATCCCATTACCGCAATTGGTGGCGCAGCTGGTAGACACAGCGCGAGAATGAGTCGAGTGATTCAGGGAAAGCGGCAATGATGCACGGACTTCTCTGGCTACCACTGCTCCTAATGTTTGTGCTGCTTGCAGCACTCGGTTGGCTCGAGCGGCGCAGACAGAACCTCTTCAGGCAGTGGAGTCTGTCGGCCGAACTCGCCAAACTCGACGGGTGTGGGGCGGCTCGTTTGAAGGATGGGGAACTCACTTGGAGCAGTTTTCATGCCGGGAGTTTCCGAGAAGAGGGTCGATTTGTGATTAAGACCCTGGAGCTCGTTGAGCTGATGTCCCTTGCCTCTGGAGACACCCCACTGTCTGAGGAATCCCAGGGACAGTGCCGTCTTCGACTGATCGGCGAGGGACAGCAGATGGACGTGCCCTTCTCGGATGCGGAACGGGCCCGTCGCTGGATGGAGCAGCTGATGACCAAGGCCCGATGTGACCTGTGATGGCCAGCATTCAGACCCCGTCAACACCCTCTCCAACGCCGAACCCTTCGGCCCCACTGCCTCCAAACATCGAGCGCCGCCGAAGGCTTCGGCAAGAGAAACTGCGCGAACGGATCATTCAGGCATGGCGGATCCTGTTCTTTGCCGGTTCAACCACTGCGCTGGCCTGGATTTTGCTGAGTTCCGGCTGGAACCTCCGCTCAATCGATCAAATTCGAGTCAGCGGAAGCGACCGGGTGGGGGCGGAGAGCGTTGTCGAAGCAGGGGACCTACGTTTCCCAATACCACTTCTGTCACTCCAGCCGGGCAACCTCGAGCGACTCTTGATGGACGAACTGCCGGTGCAGTCTGTCTCTATCCATCGCCGGCTCCTGCCACCTGGCCTGGAGATCAAACTGATGGATCGACGTCCGATCGCGGCAGCCACGCGAAACGCAGCTGGCGGCATCGAGAGAGGGATGGTCGATCGTGAAGGGTTTTGGATGCCTATGACAGCAGCCCTTGCAGAAGAAACCCCTGAAAGCGATGTCCGCGTTCAGGGCTGGACTTTGACTCGTCGCGCAACCATCGCAAAACTCCTCGAGAAACGGGATCAACTTGGCAGCCCTCTGCAGGTGGTTCTTGTGGCTCCCGATGGAGATCTCAGTGTGCGCATGGCCTCTCTCGGCCTCGTGAAACTCGGGTCTAACGCGGCCTTGCTGGACCAGCAGATCAACACCGTGATTGAGCTGACACGCAGCCTGCCTCCACAGCTGCGAGGTCAGAACAACAGCACAATTGATTTATCGGATCCCAGCAAACCTGAACTGCAGTTGCCTCCACCTCCCCCGAAGAAAGCGAGCAAATCCTGACCACCGGTTGCGCTCTTCCTGAAGAAAACCGAGTGTGTCGGCACTGTCGGCGATCGTCACTCGCAGGGACATAATGCAAACGCAGCACAACGGCTCAAAAGTAACGATGGAGATAGTGAACGGTCAGCAGTCGTCGTCTCCAGCTGAAGAAGGAATTCTTCCAAGTCAGTCAGCGCGCATTGAAGTCATCGGCGTTGGTGGTGGTGGAAGCAATGCTGTCAATCGCATGATCATCAGCGATCTCGAGGGAGTGACCTATCGGGTGCTGAACACCGATGCCCAAGCCCTGATCCAGTCCGCGGCCGTTCATCGTGTTCAACTCGGTCAAACCCTCACCCGGGGGCTCGGCGCTGGTGGCAATCCCAGCATCGGCCAGAAAGCAGCAGAAGAATCCAGAGCTGATCTTCAGCAAGCCATTCAGGGTTCTGATCTGGTCTTTATCGCCGCAGGCATGGGCGGCGGAACCGGAACTGGCGCAGCCCCCGTTGTCGCTGAGGTCGCCAAGGAAAGTGGTGCGCTCACAGTCGGCATCGTCACCAAACCCTTTGGATTTGAAGGTCGCCGCCGGATGCGTCAAGCCGATGAAGGGATCGCACGTCTTGCTGAACATGTGGACACGCTGATCGTGATTCCCAATGACAGGCTCAGAGATGCCATTGCAGCAGCTCCTCTTCAGGAAGCATTCCGCAGTGCCGATGACGTGTTGCGAATGGGTGTGAAGGGAATTTGCGACATCATCACTTGCCCAGGCCTTGTCAATGTTGATTTTGCCGACGTGCGTTCGGTGATGACCGAAGCCGGTACAGCTCTGCTTGGTATCGGCGTCGGATCCGGTCGCTCTCGTGCCATCGAAGCGGCTCAGACTGCGATCAACAGTCCACTCCTCGAGGCGGCTCGGATCGATGGTGCCAAGGGATGTGTGATCAACATCAGTGGTGGTCGTGACATGACCCTCGAAGACATGACCAGCGCTTCAGAAGTGATCTACGACGTGGTGGATCCTGAAGCGAACATCATCGTGGGAGCCGTGGTGGACGAAGCTCTCGAAGGGGAAATTCACGTCACTGTGATTGCCACGGGTTTTGAAAGCGGCCAGCCCTATCGCAGTGAGCGAAGCATTCCAAAACCGGCAGCCATGCCTTATGTGTCCCCTGAACCCATGGATGCTGGAGCAAGGATTCCCGAGTTTTTGCGTCAGCGTCAATCCCGCACTGATCAATCAGAATGATGCGGGCATCCCTGTGAGCGTCCCACGATGCCGTCGGCTTTATAAGGGGTGACCCGGAATCCACGCCTGTCCCGAGCATCCCGTGTGGCTGCTGCCTTCCGGATCTGACCAGGTTTGGGCGTCTGAACCGCATGGGTCCGAGTCGTTCAAGATGTTAGCAATGGACTTCTCCTGAACCGAGGAAGGGGTTGCGAACCTCTGATCTGATCCGCTTCAAACAATCCGGTCGCACCATCGCCATGCTCACGGCTTGGGATGCCCTCAGTGCCTCTGTCGTTGAAGAAGCAGGAGCTGACATCGTGCTGGTCGGGGACTCCCTAGCCATGGTGAGCCTTGGTCACGCCACCACGTTGCCTGTGACCCTTGAGCAGATGCTGCAGCACACCCAGGCGGTCTGCAGAGGGTTGCGCAAGCCTCCATCCGATCAACCTTTGGTAATTACGGATCTGCCCTTTCTGAGCTACCAGTGCGGTCTTGATCGTGCCGTGGCTGCTGCAGGGCACCTGCTGAAGCACTCCTCTGCAGCCGGCGTGAAGCTGGAAGGCGCCGAACCGGAGGTGGTGAAAGTGATCGAGCGGCTGGTGCGCATGGGCATTCCAGTCATGGGCCACTTAGGACTGACACCCCAATCAGTGCATCAGCTGGGGTACCGCCGCCAAGCGAAGGATCCAGTTAGCCAGGAGCGCTTACTGCGCCACGCCAGCCACCTCGAGACGGCCGGCTGCTTTGCGTTGGTTCTGGAACACATTCCGGAAGGGCTGGCGGGTCAGGTGCGGCGAAACCTTCAAATCCCTGTGATTGGAATCGGCGCTGGGCAGGACTGCGATGGCCAGGTGAGCGTGACAGCTGATCTGCTGGGGCTGACTCCAACGCAGCCACCCTTCAGCCCTGCACTCCTGGAGGGGAGGACTCTGGGCGTCGAAGCACTCCGGTCCTGGTTGGAGGGTCAGCGTGGATCGGCAACGACTCCCACCACTGCACCACCTCCACCAGGATCTGATTGCTGAGGGCCATGCCAAGGGGGTCTGTGAGTCGCCAGCGTCCCCCTCGTCTCTCCATCAAGCCCTGGTTCAGGAACTGCTCCCAGCGTTCTGCCAGCTGGGGAAGATGCAAAGAACAGCGATGGGCAGTCCACCCACAGTGTTGAGCCTGCTGCTGCAGATCCACCCCTTCTCGGCAACGCAGCCCCACCAATAGTCGGTCTTCCAACGAGAGCGGAGTGGCACTCTGTGACAACAGAGAGGAATGGGGCCCATCCAGTTCTTGCCGGTTAAGCCACTCGGCATAAGCCTCCCGGGTGCGCGGCCTGGCGAAACGCTCTCCCCAGGGTGCACTGGTAGCGCCAAGGCCAAAAGCCCACCATCCGGCACCGCTCCAGTACACACGGTTATGGCGGGAGGCGTGCCCCGGTCTGGAGAAATTGGAAATCTCGTAGCGGCAATAGCCCGCGTCAGAGAGATACTGCGTCGTGAAAGCGATCCGATCGGCCGCACCGTCCTCATCGGGAAGCATGAGCACCCCCTGCTGCTCGCGCCTGGCAAACACGGTGCCGGGTTCAACGCTGAGGTCGTAAATGGATAAATGCGGAGGCTGCAGCTCCACAGCCTGCGTCAGCACATCAGCCCAGGCCTCATCATCTTGATTCGGGAGATTTCGAATCAGATCAAGGCTCCAGCTCCGAAGACGTCCGTCTTGCAGAAACCGCTGCATCCAGTGGCAGGCCTCAAGCACATCCTTGCGGCGATGCCGGCGTCCCAGCCCAGCGAGAACAACGTCATCAAAGCTCTGCCCACCAAGGCTCACCCGATTCACGCCGTGGCGGACCAGCGCCCTGAGTTCCTCAAGAGAGAAGCTGGCTGGATCCATCTCCAACGTGATTTCAGCCCCTCTCTGCACGCCAAACCGATCAGCGAGAGCGTCGAGCAAACATCGCACCTGATCAGGCGTGAGCAGAGATGGCGTGCCGCCGCCGATGTAGATCGTCGCCAAGGGAGGACCTGGTGGCGACGAGCGGATCTCCTTAAGAATCAGCTCCAGATAAGCCTTGATGGTGAGACTGCCGGGACCGTTCTGGGCATTGACGCGATCGCCAAGAGGAACCACTGCGAAATCGCAGTAAAAGCAGCGGCGATGGCAGAAGGGAATATGGAGATACGCACTTCTGGGCGCAAGTGCGGACATCATCCCGGGCCAAACGATCGACGATGATGCATGCTGCCTTCAAACGGGGTGAGCAGCCGGGATCCAACACGATGGTGGAAGCGCTCATTCTCATTCTGTTTCTGATCTCCGGTTCAGCCACAGGCTGGATGGGGGTCCACCTCCTGCCACAGGAGCTACTCGATGACGTGAATGCCCAGTGGGTGCGTCTCGGGCTCACAGCCACGGGCGCGGGCATTGGCATCGTGGCCGGCCTGGTGTTCCGGAGACTGCGTCAACAGCTGATGCAGCAAGTGCGGACCATGCCGACCGACCTGCTCGTAAGCCGAGCTGTTGGCCTCATCCTGGGGCTTCTGGTGGCCAACTTGCTGCTGGCACCAATCCTGTTGCTCCCCCTGGCAGGGGCTAGCTCCCTGGTGAAACCCCTCGCAGCCATTCTCAGCAACGGATTCTTCGGCGTGCTTGGGTACAACCTGGCCGAAGTGCACGGACGCACCCTGCTTCGGCTCTTCAATCCAACCTCAACGGAAGCACTGTTGGTGGCCGACGGAGTTCTCACACCGGCGACAGCCAAGATTCTTGATACCAGCGTGATCATCGATGGTCGTATCCGCGGAATGATCGGCTGCGGCCTGCTCGAAGGGAAAGTCATCGTGGCGCAGACCGTGATCGATGAGATGCAGCAGCTTTCAGACTCCAACAACCTCGAAAAACGCGGCAAAGGGCGTCGTGGACTCAAGCTGCTCAATGAACTGCGCGAAGCCTATGAGCGCCGCTTGGTCATCAACACCACCCGCTACGACGGTGCCGGAACTGATGATCGTCTACTCCAGTTGACCGAGGACACCGGTGGCACCCTGGTGACCGCTGACTTCAATTTGGCCCAGGTGGCACGGCTGAAGAGCCTGAAGGTGATGAACCTCAGCGAACTGGTCATTGCGCTGCGTCCAGAAGTACAACCTGGGGATGAACTCAATCTGAAAATCGTGCGTGAGGGAAAGGAGGATCACCAGGGCGTGGCCTACCTCGAGGACGGCACGATGGTGGTCGTGGAAAACGCCCGTTCGGCGATTGGAGAACGCCGTCCGATCGTGATTACTGGCGCCCTACAGAACCCAAGTGGTCGCATGGTTTTTGCCCGTTTAAACAAGGACAGTGCGCCGGTGGGTGGAGGCAAAGAGAGCCGAAACGCTCAGCCAGCACGCAAGAGCAAAAACAACGAACGTCCGACACCGGAATCCCGCTAAGCTCCCTCTCACGACAGTTGATGAGAAGCGGATGACCACATCAGCCCCTTATTACGGAGACTCGTCGGTGATGAGAACACCACCGCCGGATCTTCCTTCATTGCTACTGAAGGAGCGAATCGTCTATCTGGGTCTTCCACTCTTTTCCGACGATGACACCAAGCGTCAAGTGGGTATCGATGTCACTGAGCTGATCATCGCCCAGCTCCTTTATCTGGAATTTGATGATCCCGACAAGCCAATTTATTTCTACATCAATTCCACAGGAACGACCTGGTACACCGGAGATGCCATCGGCTTCGAAACAGAAGCGTTCGCGATCTGCGACACCCTCCGCTACGTAAAACCTCCTGTCCACACCATCTGCATCGGTCAGGCCATGGGCACAGCGGCCGTGATCCTTTCTGCCGGTACCAAAGGGCAGCGCGCAGCGCTTCCGCATTCCTCGATCGTGTTGCACCAACCTCGTAGCGGTGCCCGCGGCCAAGCCACGGACATTCAGATCCGAGCGAAAGAGGTTCTTCACAACAAGCGCGCCATGCTTGAAATCCTCGCCGCCAACACAGGGCGTTCTGTGGAAGAACTCTCAAAGGATTCCGACCGCATGAGCTACCTCACTCCGGATCAAGCCAAGGACTATGGACTGATCGACCGGGTTCTTACCAGTCGCAAAGATCTTCCATCTCCGGTTCCCGCGGCCTAACACCCTTCTTCCTCCACTCTTCCCACTCTTCATCCCCCAGGATCCATGCCCATCGGAACCCCGAGCGTCCCTTACCGCCTTCCCGGCAGCCAAATGGAGCGCTGGGTCGACATCTACACCCGTCTGGGAGTTGAGAGGATTTTGTTTCTTGGCTCAGAAGTCAATGACGCCGTCGCCAATAGCTTGGTGGCTCAGATGCTGTACCTCGACTCTGAAGACAGCGGCAAGCCGATCTACCTCTACATCAATTCTCCAGGTGGCTCGGTAACGGCTGGCTTAGCCATCTACGACACCATTCAGTACGTGAAGAGTGACGTTGTCACGATCTGCGTCGGCCTCGCCGCCTCCATGGGCGCTTTTCTTCTTGCAGCGGGTACCAAGGGCAAGCGATTGGCTCTCCCTCACAGCCGAATCATGATCCACCAGCCCCTAGGCGGGACAGCGCAACGGCAGGCCAGCGACATCGAAATCGAAGCCCGGGAAATCCTGCGCATGAAGGAGATGCTCAACCGCTCCATGGCGGAGATGAGCGGCCAGAGCTTTGAGAAAATCGAAAAGGACACTGATCGTGATTATTTCCTCAGCAGCCAGGAAGCCATGGATTACGGCCTCATCGATCGTGTGATCGCTCATCCGAACGAGGCCTGAGTGAGCTGTCATTCATGAGCGCAAGCAGGCGCTCGCCTGTACTGGGATCAATGGGCAATCCGGTCCCATCGAGCAATCCGAGCTGAACCAACAGTCCGGCTTGATCCCAGTAAATGTGTTCGAACGACACTTTGCCCTCGGACAACCCAACCACAACCACTAAAGCAAGGGTTACTCGTCGTCCTGTTGGCTGGACCCCTGGCAGCAGATGACTGATGATTTGAGAATGGGTGAAGCGGATCACCACTTCATCCACCAAACGGTTCGCATCGGTCGTGCGCGAGATCGGAATGAATTCAGCATCCGGCGGAAAAAACTGACCGATCAGCTGCTCGGCATAAAAACGTCGGACTGCCTCAGCACCCTGTCCACCAGTCCCTGAACCCAAGTTGAGCAGATGGGGATGTTTCACCATCGTTGCCATGGTCCCGTCAAGGTCCGAGTCCATTTCTGCACGCATATGTGCATCGAACAGAGATGAAGCAGCCGCAGCGGCGGGATCCAGGCAACTAAGGACAGGATCCATAACGATCGCAATTAAAACCAAAACTAGGGCTTCAAACGTTGCGCGTCAGACAAGTCCCGACGCTCCCTCAAAGGTTTAAACACGGTGCTTGCGTAAGCTCAGTCGTTACCAAGCTCCACAACCACCGTCCGGATGGCTCAGCTTTTCTACGACACCGATGCCGATCTCTCGCTACTCAGCGGCAAGACGGTAGCCATCATCGGCTATGGCTCCCAGGGCCATGCCCATGCCCTCAATCTCAAGGACAGTGGCGTTGACGTGGTGGTGGGTCTGTACGAAGGCAGCCGCTCCGCTGAGAAAGCCAAGGCCGACGGTCTCGAGGTTCTCTCTGTGGCGGAAGCTGCCGAAAAAGCCGACTGGATCATGGTGCTCTTGCCCGATGAATTCCAGAAAGACGTTTATGCCAAGGAGATTGCACCGCATCTGAAAGCCGGCAAGGTGCTGAGCTTTGCCCATGGCTTCAACATCCGCTTCGGTCTGATCCAGCCGCCTGCCGACGTTGATGTGGTGATGATCGCCCCCAAGGGCCCAGGGCATACCGTGCGTTGGGAGTATCAGAACGGTCAAGGTGTTCCTGCTCTCTTCGCCATCGAGCAGGACGCTTCAGGCCAAGCCAGAGGCCTTGCCATGGCCTACGCAAAAGGGATCGGTGGCACCCGAGCAGGAATTCTGGAGACCAACTTCAAGGAGGAAACCGAGACTGATCTGTTCGGTGAACAGGCCGTACTCTGCGGCGGCCTCTCCGAACTGGTGAAGGCTGGTTTCGAAACCCTGGTGGAAGCTGGCTATCAACCCGAGTTGGCCTATTTCGAATGCCTGCACGAAGTGAAACTGATTGTGGATCTGATGGTGAAGGGTGGTCTGTCGGCGATGCGTGACTCCATCTCCAACACCGCCGAATACGGTGACTACGTCAGTGGTCCACGCCTGATCACCGACGACACCAAAGCGGAGATGAAGCGCATCCTCAGCGACATCCAAGACGGAACCTTCGCCAAAAACTTTGTCGCTGAATGCGAGGCCGGCAAGCCCGAGATGAACAAGATCCGCGAGAAGGACCGTGGCCACAAAATTGAAGAAGTGGGCAAGGGTCTGCGGTCGATGTTCAGCTGGTTGAAGGCCTCCTGAGCTCAGGACCATTCAGCCCGTTGTCCTGGTGATCGCCGCTGCCGGTCTCGACTGGTTGATCGGCGATCCCCTCTGGTCTCCCCATCCCGTTGTTGGGATGGGCCTGGGCATCGAACGTCTCAGGCAACAGATGGAACACTGGGCAGGAGACCGTCCCAGGGAACTCCGGTTGAGCGGTTATCTGATCACCTCTGTGCTGGTTTTAACCAGCGTTGCCGCTGGTTGGCTGATTGAGCGCCTTTGGCTGCAGTCCAGCGGACATTGGCGGTGGGCCGCTGGTCTGCTCCTGGTTGTGGCGCTAGCGAGTGCTCTTGCAGCACGCAGCCTCCACGATGGTGTCATGGCCGTCGTCAAAGCCCTCCCAGCCAAGGACGATGAAGAGCCGTCCCTTGCACGAGAACGTCTCAGCTGGATTGTGGGCCGCGATACGAAGCAGCTGAGCCGCGAGGAAATTCTGCGAGCAGCTGCGGAAACAGCCAGTGAAAATGCCGTTGATGGCGTTTTCGCGCCCTTGTTCTGGATGCTCGTTGGCGTTGTTCTATGGAGCGCAGGCTTGCTCCAAAGTCCTGGCCCTCTCGCACTGGCCTGGGGATTCAAGGCCAGCAGCACCCTTGACTCAATGCTGGGCTACAAACGCGGGAGGTTGCGCTGGTTAGGAACAGCAGGCGCCCGTTTGGACGATGCCCTCACCTGGGTGCCATGCCGGCTGGTGATGTTGACACTGCCGCTGATCAGCCGCAGCTGGCGATTATGGCTTGCTCTAGTGCTGGCAGCAGAACGAGATGGAGCTCTGGATCCTTCACCCAATGCGGGACGGTCTGAAGCGATCTACGCCCATTGCGCCGGGGTTCAGTTGGGAGGCAGAAACCGTTATGGAGACACCTGGATCACAAAACCACTCCTTAAGGCTGGAGGGAATGAAGCCAACCCGCACGGAGTAAGAACCATCCTGAGCCTGTCGGCACGACTTCAATGGGGGTGGCTGGTTGCAGCGGGGGGACTGAGCCTGCTCACGCAGCAATGACTGAACGGAGAAGGATCAATAAGCCCCCCGGTCCATCGGCAGCAGAAGAACTCCAAACGTGCGCAGGATGATGGCGAAATCAAGCCGGAATGAACGGCCTCTGGCATAGGCCAGGTCCAATCGAACCCTTTTGGCGTAGCTGAGATTATTGCGACCACTCACTTGCCAAAGCCCAGTCAATCCTGGGCGAACGGCCAGCACCTCATCCATGTAGTCGGAGTAGCGCTCAATTTCCTTGTCCACAATCGGCCTAGGACCCACCACGCTCATCTCTCCACGCAACACATTGAGAAACTGTGGAAGTTCATCAAGACTTGATCGCCTGAGGAAACGACCAATCGGAGTAATCCGCGGATCGTCCCGCAGCTTGAAATCACGCTCAAATTCAGCACGCATGGCTGGCGATCGCTCCAACACCTGAGCCAACACGGAGTCCGCATCAGCCCGCATGGTGCGGAATTTGATGCAGCCGAAGCGCCGGTATCCCCGACCAACACGTTTCTGCACGTAAAACACAGGCCCAGGAGAGCTGAGTTTCACGAGTGCTGCCAACAATCCGAACAGCGGGGCACCCAACGTGAGAACAGCCAGTGAAAACAAAACATCACCACTGCGCTTGATGGTTCGCCCGACTCGGCTTTGCCGGCGAACGAGGGTAAGCGCCGTCAGGCTTGAGGGAGGAGCGGCAATCAGCTGAAGATGCCGTCGCGATGCGCGACGCCTGAGCCCTGAGGCCGAAGACTTCAAGACAGATCGCCCTGATGCGCTGAGCAATCCCTGTCCCCTGTGTCTCATCCCAATCAACCGTAGTGCAGGCGATCCGTCAGCGCTGAAGTGCCAGTAACTGCAACGGCACAGAGCGAATGCTGCAACGCTTTACCAGCATCAAGGCGTCTCACAGCGCGACAGCTTCATCACGAAGTTTCTCAGGAAATTGCCGACTGCGCGTCCCGTCCCGAAGCTTGGGTCATGCCAATGACCAGCACTTCTCTCAACAGCCTGCTCGAGGAGTCCCTCGAGGAGCCCTCAATCGGGGAAACCGGCCACTTTCGATGGCATGCCACACCTGTGGGCATCGCCGCGGTCTGGCAATCCAACGTTCAGCCTCTGACGCCCCCTTTTGAAGATGCGTTGAAAGAGGGATTGGAAGTCGGACTGGACCTCAGTCGCGAAGAAAGAGAATTTCACCAGGTCAGCGTGGGGCTTGTTCTGCTGTTCCACTCCTGATCAGGCACTGGACGCCAAGACGATTCAGGAGAAGTGGAAGCAGACATCACACCGGATTCTTGACAGGCTCAAGAGTTACCAGAGGCTCAAAACCATTCTGGAACCTTCAACAAGGATACTTCTCATGGGATGTCAAGGCGGTGATCGTTCGCCTCTTGGAGAGCAAAGCTGTGAATCACCGATGTGCAGTGGACTCCCTAATCTTCAAGACAATGCATTCCCACAATACTCATAACCTTGACATCAAAAATACGGATACTAACAATCATCAAACGGTATCATTAAGTTCGCTGCATTCATAGCGATAACAAACGTCGCCGGCCAGATGCTCTCGCCACTTCCCGACCGACTCAAATTGGAATCCGGGAAGAACTCAATTAATTACCGGACAACTCAACGTTAGAATTTTCGAAGGCAATTGACATACGTCACCAAGCCAAAAACCACAATAATGGCTCAAGCACATTGATGAGCAATCGTAAAAAACTTGTCCTCATGGAGTGTGATTCTCATAGATGGACAGGAAGGGGAAGCGCTGCATGCGCTCCAAGATTTCATCAACTTCAGCCATGGTCCACTCAATCGACGACCTACTGTTACTCGGCCGTCTGTAAAGAAGCCGATCAACATTTTTAAGATGCTGATGGTCCAAGGGAAGCATCAGAGCGCGCAAAATCCGCGAGATCTCCTCATCTGGGCAATCAATTAATTGCTCATGGTAACTGATTAAAAAGCTCGATTTCGTCTTTTTTGCTTCTATAGCAGCCAAGGCATCACAGTGCATGAAAAACCATCGAATGCGATCTTCAATTGGTGCTTTGCTGCGTTTATGCATCGTGGCAATCGTATCAAAAGGATTACGGATTGAGGCAATTAAAACAACTTTCGCTTCTAATGTTCTCTCCAAACCAGAAATCAGGTCATAGTCTCCATGCAGCAGCAATGTTGCTGGATTCCATATCTTGTCACCATAAACACTGACAGCAGACTTTGAACCAGGTGCCGCACCAATTTGATATTGATACTCTTCAGACTGACGCCCAGACTGAAAGTTAGCAGAAGAATTCTCAATGATCTCCCCAAGAATGTCACTCTTACTAAGTCCTCTCCAGAAGACTTGAGACGCCATGGTTTCATTGGCGATAATGGCATTCGGATGCGCATCCACAATTGAGCCAAGGATTGTCGAACCACTTCGAGAATTGCCGATAATCAAACAAAACGACTTAAAATCACAAAAATGCTGCTGATTATCGTTCACTACTTCCATCGCTGTCGGAAAATATTTAACCAAGCCACCGATTTTTCGGCCCGAGTTCACGGCACCCCCTAGAGCAGACTTGAAAAGTTTAGAAATAAGCTTTTGAAACCATGCAAGAACTTTTGATTGACCCCTCATGAAAAATTACAGCACTAATTGCGATACTATCATGCTCAAGCATTATCAATTCTCTTCAGCACTCTTGTCGAAGACATTTCCATTCACATTAGCTGCACAGGAAATATTTTGGATCACTGATCTGAATGCATCTACGCAATCGCGCGAGTCTGCGACATAATCAATACACATTCAAAAATGGAAAGAAATCATCACTCACAGAAGCAATAAGCTTGCGACCAAGAGACGCCTTCAAGGAGAGAGAAAACCAATCACGAATAAACGAGTTTAATTAACAATGAAATTGCTGTAATCCTTCACTCTAGGCTTAGTTCTGGGACACGTTGAAGAAGTGCTTTTGTCAACTCATCTCTTCTCTGGTATAAATCCTTATACCAATCAAGCCTAGCGACAGACTGCTGAGATTGAAGACGATTAGAACGAATCCAGTTTCTTGCATTGCTTGCACATGCTTTTGCCAAATCTGGACACTCTCCCCACAACTTCAAGATCTCGGCAACTCGTTTACCATCCACTGCTATTTCACCGTTAAAACCTGGCTCGATCACTTCGGCATAGACTGTTGGACTCGCAATGGATGCAACTTCGTACCCTGAGGCCTCGACAAACTTCAGATCTGATTTCATTTTATTGAACTTAGTATCCCTAAGAGGCATAAGTGCAACGTGACTATCACTTAAGAGTTGTCTGTATTTCGCATAGTCACAGATTGGCGTAAAGCGTTTATTGTTGGTCATAAGAGAATGAAAGAACTTTTTATCATGTACAACTTCGAATTCAAAAAGATCTTCATGTTCAAGCAGCAAGTCATTGATGCAGGGCAGCCATGCCTCCCAGTCAGCCTCACGATTTAAAGCACCAAAGAATACCCTTAGCCTTGAATTTGAAGACTTAACTATCCATTTATCAAGCTTTGATGCTGGCAAAAAGTCCAGGCAATTCTTAAATATTTTCACTTCAGGGTTATACTTTTTCATCGAGGATGAAAGACTATCTGTACTCACCTGAACAGCATGCACTGCCCGGAAACTTAAATACTTGTTGTCAATTATGCTCTGAAAATGATCCGGATCATCGTCAAACTCACTAATCAAGATATAACCAGCTTTGATTATTTTTTTAAGCTGCGTCAAAGAGCTCTCATAGGTTAATGTCTGCCTTTGCCAAATCATTATTTTTGGCACGCTAGGATCCAGTGATCTTAACTGAAGACCCGTACTGCTTAATTCTATGTTTACCCCGGGAAAGCTAGCGACACTTTTTAATGGTTGAATCATTCTCACCTCGTTCATTCCTGCTTGAGGTTTTAACATTAATCCACTTATGTATACTGGCTTGATCAACTTTTTTGTTGCCGTAACAATATACTGCAGAGGAGCTGAACCTTCTAAAAACTTTTGGGGAGTCTGGCCCATCTTTTCTAGACATGGCTCCAAAATTTTCGCGAAATTTTTTGCCTGCTCTAGATTTAAAAATCTCGGCTGAAGTGAAGTTATCTTCAGCTCTAAACTAGCAAACAGTTCAACAATGCTGTTTCGTGTGAACCAGCGCAAATGAGTTTTGTTGAAAATCCCTGTGTCATCTTGTGGCCAATTTCCTTGTATCAGATTGTAGATCACACTCCAATGCTGCACGTTGGGAATAGATGCAACCACGACACCATCAGGACTCAGCCAGGACACGTGCTCTCGAAGTATTTTTTGTGGATCTTTCAGACGCTCTAGAACATCTCCATAAATAAGAGCATCGATTGAAGGATACTTCTCTGGAAGCTCAAACTGAATTTTCATATCTTCAATATCAATACACCACACTTGATCGAGTCTCTCTTTCGCAAGTTTTGCCGGTGTTTCCATCAGCTCAATTCCAAGATATTGAGCTGATGGATTAATCATCTTATAAGCATGACCAAGTGCCCCGCCACCACAGCCAACCTCTAAGACAGTCAAAGAATTTGTCGGGATTCGGCTAAGAAGATCTGGATTAGCGTGATCGTAATAGGACTTTTCGACAGCCATACGCAGAACCGCGATATTCACCTAATCGTAAGCTTTTGTTGACATCCTTGCAACCAAAGATTTTGCATTTTGTTTTGCACGAATGTCAGCACCTTAGCCAGAGGTGAAACATTCGGGAATCTACTTTGTCTTCAGTATCTAGCGAAAAAATGATGAACTTAGTCAAGACGACGAAGGGTGCAATGGCTCCTAGCCCTGAAATGATCGTCTTGAATTCATGACTACAGCGTCAACCTCGCGTCGGTTAGTTGTCAAAAGAACGAGCTGATTGATTGCAGGAAATGACGTCGACACAACGTCTCTATGCCTTAACCCCTGATGCAACCAACTTATCTGACCCTGGCAATGGAGAACAAGTGCTTCTGAACAAGAGCAGAAAACCCAACTAAATCAATAAATGATCGAAATTATTCAGGCGTAGTTAATGTCACAGCCCTGCTCAATCAAAGCATCGGAGTCAATCCGGCACATTTGCGAACCTTGTTGAGCATTGAAACGGAGAGGGTGCTTGTTGATTAGAGGTCTCAGACCCCTGTCACCACTGCCCTTGAGACCTAACAACGGACTCGTCGAGGCGCTCCTCACAACACCCCTCACAACACAAGTTCGGGACTGCCTGGAACCTTGTGGGACGACCAGACCTACAGGGTCACAAGTCGATCAAGCGACCATCCCCATCAACGATCCTGAAACGCTTCCCTGTCGCTTTGCTCGCGCCTTGGCAGTCCTGTAGCATCGCCCTCGTTGTGCTTCTCCTGGTAGCGATGCCATTTGCCGACTGATCCTGGTATTGGAGGACGAACTTCATCTGAGCGAGTGCTGGAGCGGTAAGGGGCAAGAGCAATAGAGGTAGAAGCAGAAACCTCATCAGTCGTCCGTCAAGGACTTGATTTTGGTGGATCCACCTCATGGAGGACTTCTCCGTCCTCGCCCAGGACTCGGGTCTTCCTACCAATCATCCTGGCGATCCTGTTCGCTTCTTTTGAGGCGACCTCTAACGACGGCGCTGAGGCGTGGAGGTGCCATTCCATGAAGGGATTCAGTTCTTGGACGCGGAACTGGTCTCCTGCCATCCCTTAGTCGCCCTCCACAACTGTCTCCACCACTGCGTCCTTCACCCTGTCCTGAAAGGTCTTGCCGTCTTGCTCAGGGGCAATCGCATTGGCAGTCGGCAAGGGGCGGTAGAAAAGTTATACGTGGGTATGACGGATCCACCTCCTAAGAGGTTGGCAAAACGAGGAAAGTGCGGTGAGGGAGTCCCCAAGTCCGCCGCTGTCCCGCAACTGTGATGGGGTTCGCCCCTCAGTCAGAACACTCGCCGTCCAATCCCATTCGTTCTCGGCGAGGACCGAGGTATTCCATGAAACGTTCCCTTTTCCCCCTGGTTGCCCTGACCGCTGGATCCACTGTGGTCCTTGGCACCCATCCCGCTCTTGCTCATGGCACTGCTGGTGGTGGTGCTCTTAGCGGTCTGACCCACCCACTGCTGGGGTTAGATCACCTGCTAATGCTGATGGCAGTTGGCACTGCTGCGTCCTTCATCTCCTCCCAACTGCTGCTGTGGGCACTGGGCGGGGCAGTAATCGGTGCTGTTTTGGGATTCACAGGATTCACCGTCACCTCTGCGGAAGTGCTGGCAGCACTGGCGATCTCAGCGGTAGGTGCGTTGATCCTGGTAGCGGGCAAAGTCGCCAAGACCTCCAACCTCACCACCATCAGCGGGGTGGTGGTCGCAGGAGGGATCGCTATTCACGCCATGCTCCATGGACTGGAGGCACCCAAGGACAGCAGCACCCTGATCTGGTGGAGCGGTGCTCTGCTGAGTTCAGTGCTGGTGTGTGGTGGCACCTACCTGCTGCAGAAGAAACTGCCCACATCGGTCAGCAAGGCGGCAGCAGTTGCCTTCCTTGCCATCGGTGGGTTGCTTGCCTTTGGTCCGTTGGGTCTGCTTGCGGGTGGCGCTGGGGCATGACCCTGAACTGCTGAGATCGGCAGTGCCGCCAGCACTTTCGACGCATTAGTCCCCTTCAGTGGCGGCATTCCCTGCCGCCTTTTTTATTGCTTACGGGCAACCGAACCCTGATAGGTGCCCACTACCTCTCCCGACGGTTCTCCTGTTCCTGACAGCGGAACACTTGGAAGAGGTTGGTTGGGAGGTGCCATTCCATAAAGGGATTCAGTTCTTGGACGCGGAACTGGTCTCCTGCCATCTCTTAATCGCCCTCCATGACTTTCTCCACCACGACATCCTTCAACCTGTTCTGAAAGGTCTTGCCGTCTTGTTCTGGAGCAATTGCATTGGCAGTCGCCCTCAGGAGGTCTGCGGTGATCTGCCTTGCTTCTTGGTTACTGAAGAGGAGGAACCCCAGTCCAACTCCAATGAGGATTTTCAGCACGACACTGCCTCCTGTTCGGCAATGATCCGACGAATCGTTGAGAGCGCCAACCCTGTCTGTTCCCTAATGGAGCGATAGGAGCAACCCTCTTCTCTTAAGCGCAGCACCAGGCGCTCCTTCTTCTTTCGGTCATTGGGGTCCTCGCCTGGGTTCTCCAACATCCAGACACGCTCTTTCTCCCAGAGGTCCTTCGCTTGTTTGAGGGTGAGGTTCCGAGCACCTTTGCCATAGGTGCCTAGCGCCAGTTCCTTTTGCTTTCCGTCTCGTCCTGGTGGGAAGCGATATCGACCAACGAATCGCTTGCTGCCCCCTTTTTTGACGCCTTCCACGACTAGAAACAGAGAGTTCCCAAGGGAATGAACAACCCGTCTAGGACCTGGCGTGAGTGCTCTGACTTCGCTGTCTGTCAGTGCTTTCTTACCGCTCCTCACAACACGCATTTTTCCTCACAACACGACCCTATTACCTCACAACACTCCTCACAACACAAAAGCAGCATCTAGTGAGATTTTCTGGGACGACTTAAGACCCCAAAAACGCTGATAGCGCCACTGCCACAAGGAAAGTTACGCTTTTGAAGACCTGCTAGGACTTATTCAGAACGGAGAGGGTGTTCTTTCAGTTGAGGTCTAAATAGGACTACTGGAGACCACATGGGACGAACTCTCCACCTGAGACAGAGATTCCCCCAACATTTCCCCCAACACTTCTGATGGGACCTCCTGGAACCACTCAGAACGACCCAGTACAACCCTTCCCACGACGGATCAGGACCGAAACGATTTCGGGTCGGGACGATTTCAGGGTTCTGCGTCAGGACCCCACACAACTGATGGGACCTCAAAAAAAGACCCCCGAGGTGCCCACACCTCAGAGGTCCCGTCCTCTCGTTCTGACGCCCCATCACCTTCCTCCTGGTCTCTGGCGATGAGGAGTGGGAGAACCGTCAGGAGAAGTCGTGAGGACCGCTCCTGGTTCGGTTGCCCGTAAGCAATAAGAAGGGGGGCGCGGGATGCCCCCCCTAAAGGTCGTTGAGACCTGGTTTTACTGCTTCAGCGGTCTCTGACCTCATCCCTGTTCTAAGGCGGGTCAGAAGACCAGGGCATGAGCGGAACTACTGCTTCAAACCTCCGCAGAAGCGCCCCAAGCGGGTTCTTTCAACAGAAACATCAGAGCAAAGACCTTCCCATGCGTTTCAACCAATCTCTGTGCTCCTGAAACTCCGCATCAAACCGCCCTACCAACGCCCAAAAGTCCCTGGAGTGATTGGGATGGACCAGATGGCACAACTCATGGACCACCACATAGTCAGCGACGGCATGAGGTGCCTTGATGATGTTCCAGTTGAAGAGCAACTGACCTCGGGAATCGCACGACCCCCAGCGGGACTTGAAGTTGCGAACGCTGATCCCTGAAGGCGACACGCCGATCTGCTCGGCATAGCGGTTTGTCTTGTCTGTGAGTCGCTCCAGTGCTCGGGACTTGTACCAAGAGTCCAGATACTGCTGGATTCGCTGCTGGCGCTGCTCTCCCTGCTCAGTGGGGCGAACAGTTGCCTGGAGGTATCCCCCCGTAAGGCATACGCCAACCTGATGCCCGTCCTGCACCTTCAAGCGGTAATTACGACCCAGGTACGGGAATGACTCGCCACTGACCAGTTCCTTGGTCTTCTGGGGTGGCATTCGCTTGAGTTCAGCGACCTTGCTGACGATCCAAGGGCGCTTCTGCTGAAGGATTGCTGCCACCCGCTCATCGCCAAGATCCTCAGGGACACGCACCTGGAGGTCGCTGCCAACGATATGGAGAGCAGCAGTTCGTCTCGGGGAACGAACCACCTCAACCTTCAGACCCAGCACCTCCTCAGGGATGGCGTTCATTTGAACCTGACCTTGGCGAGGTCCATAAAGCGATCAGTGACCTCAGCAACGAGTTCTCTGGTCCCAAAGGGGCGATCAAGGATGGAGCGCTTGATCTGGCGCTTGATGGTTCTCATCTCGTCGTCCTTCTGGAAGAACCCCACGATCTGCGTTGCTTCCTGGAACTCGGCGACCAACTCCTTCGTTAGGTCCAGTACTTGCTGATGGGTTTCCTCATCCATCGCTCCATCGCCGACTGCCTCTGTGACCTCCTTCATCAGCACCCGATAGAAGGCACCCTCCTCATCTGAGAGACCAAGGTCTGTGTCCTGCTGGGTCTTCTCCTGCTCCATGCCGTCACGGAACAGCAGCAGTTGCTGAACCAACTCTTCCCAGCGGTTCTCACACTTCTGGATGATCTCCTGGAGGCGCAGCGAGAGGGACTGGTAATACTCGGGGTCTTCGTCCAACTTGACCTTGATGTGCGCCTTGATGGCGTTCTCCACCTCTGACGCTTTTGCCCTGTCATTGGTTTGAGCAGCAAGGACCTGCTCAAACTCCACGTCAAAAAGTTTGGTGGGAGGAACACGGGGATCAACTCCCGTGGCACGGACATGCTCCTCAATCAGGTCCCGGACCTTTTCACCGCACCCAACGATGTCCAACTGCTCGTCCCGATAGCGATTGCGGCATCCGATGACGACCTTGCCCAGTGACTTGAGATCAGCAAGGAAGGGGTTGGCAGCAGCGTCAGGCAGGACGATCTCGACCTGTTTGGCAAAGGTCCTGAAGTCCGCCTCAAACTGCTGACGCTTGAGTTCGTCTGCCAGGGCGGCGATGCAGGCATCAATGTCCTGAAGGTCAACTCCCTTGAGGTGCTGTTTGACCCTGGTGTGTGCTGCTTGAAGTTTGGGGATCTCGTCCTTGAGGTTCTTGAGGGCACCTTGGACATCGGTGTTGGAGAAGACCTCCAACGCCTCAGCGAGATAGTCGGTCAATCCGAAGTAATCAACGATGTACCCGCTGAATTTGTTCGCTTTTGTCCGATTCACCCTGGCGATTGCCTGCAGCAGGGTGTGGTCGGTGAGTTTGCGGTCCAGGTACATGACCTGACAGATGGGGGCATCAAACCCCGTCAGGAGCATGTCTTTGACGATCAGGATTGAGAGGGGATGTTCGCTGATTGGTTTTTTGAAGTTCTCAACTGCTGCCTTGTGGTCTGCAGGGTTGGTCCATTTGGCGATGCGCTGCTTGTCGTTGTGGTCTCCCGAGATGATCACCGCTGATTCAGGAGCGTTTGGGATGGCATCCAGTTTTTCCTTGTAGGTGACTGCTGCTTCTCTGCTGGCAGTGACAACCATTGCCTTGAACCCATTGGGGAGGATCGTCTTGCGGTAGTGCTCCACCAGATCCAGTGCGACCCACTCAATGCGTTGGGGTGCCTCAAGGACTGCTCGCTCGGTGCCGTACTTCTTCTTGATCGCCTCTTTTTCCTCGGGGGACTTGTCCTGGAAATAGCGATCAAAGAGAGCGTCCAAGGAGTCGCCCGTGACCTTGGTCTCTGCCTCTCTGCCCTCGTAAAGGATCTGCGTGGTGGCACCATCTGCCACCGCCTGCTCAATCGTGTAGGTGTCTATGTAGGAACCAAACTCGCCAGCGGTCTTCTGGTTGGCGATCAGCGGGGTGCCTGTGAAGGCGATCTTCGGGGCATTGGGCAGTGCAGCGTTGATGCCACTGCCAAGGGTTCCGTACTGAGTGCGGTGTGCCTCATCTGCCAAAACGATGATGCGATCTGAGTCGTTGAGGCAGGCAAACCCGAAGTCCTCGTCCTCCTGAAGTTTCTGGATGGTGGCGGTAACTAGATCAGAGGCGTCCTTTGCCAGCAGTTCCTTGAGATGACCGACTGACTTGGCATTGAGCACTGACTCGCCCTGTGCCCTGCGGAAGGTCGCCGTCAGTTGCTCGTCTAACTGGGTGCGGTCCGTGAGGAAGACGAGTTTGTAGTCCCTCAGCAGAGGATCCCGACGGATCTTCTGAGTGAGGAAGACCATCGTCAGGGACTTGCCTGAACCCTGGGTGTGCCAGATGACGCCACCTTTGCGCTTGCGATCGCCTGGTGCTTTGAGGCGCTCAATCGTTTTCTGAACTGCCCTGAACTGCTGGTAGCGGGCGATCTTCTTGATCAGGCGACCGCTGTCGGGTTCGTAGATGGTGAAGTTCTGAACGATGTCCAGGAAGTTCTTGGGTGTAAGCAGTCCCTGGATCAGCAGTTGCTGAGCAGTTGGTGACTCGCCAAGGTCTTTGCTCTCAAGTGGGTAGGGATCCTTCCACTCCAGGTAATACTCAACAGGCGAGGAGATCGTTCCGACCCGTGCTCCATCCCGATGGGTGGAGATCATCACTTGGTTGTAGTGGAAGAGTTTTTCGCACCCCTCTGAATCACCTGGGTTGCGGAGGTTGGCGTAGCGACGGAGTTGGTTGATCCCCTCTGCCATGGGATCAGTCACGAAGGGCGACTTGCACTCAATGACGCCCAACGGCATCCCATTCACGAAGAGCGTGATGTCGGGAATGATGTTCTGGTTTGGACCCTGGACCTTGAACTGATCAACGCAGAGGAACTCGTTGTTCTCTGGATGGTCAAAGTCAATGAGTTTCAGCGTCTGACCCCGACGACCACTGCCCAGGTCCTGATCAACGCTGAAGTATTGGGTGAGGCGTTCCCAGAACCATTGGTTTGCCTCCATCAGGGTGGAGGTCTGGATCAGGGTGACTTCACGAACGACCTTGCGAAGGTTGTCTTCGCTAATCCATGGGTTGATGCGTTGGATCGCTTGCTCAAGGTTGGGCGTGAGGAGCACATCCTTGGGAGATGAGCGTTTATCTGTCTGCTCTGGATGAAGCGTTGTGCCATCAAGGTGTTGCCACCCAAGACCCTTGAGTTGCTCAAGGGCAGGTGCTTCTACGAGTTGGCGCTCATCTCCTGCCATTAGACGCTCACCCTCTTGCGACCTGAGAGCAGATCAGATGCGAGGGCACTTTTCTGAATCTCTAGTTTCTCTTTCTTCCTCGTCACCCCTTCAAGGAATGTCTCTATGGAAGAAAAGACAGATGCGATGCGCAGTTGTTTTTCTTTAGGGACAATAGGAATGAGGAGATCTCTTACATCCGCAACCCTTGCATGCCCAACCGTGGTCCCGCCCTTGCTTTTTAGGAGTTGGTCTTGAACAAAGGGTGACATGAGCGAGAAAAGGAGATACCGAGGATCTATCAATGACTTGTCTGCCCTAAAAAGCATCATTCTTTGACCCAAGCAACACTTGAAGTTTTCTGGGACAAGACATACTTCGCCTAGTGGTGCTTCACGGGTAAAGAGCACATCCATGGGTCTTGGTACCGATCGTGCTGTCCATATCTCGTAAGAGGAGATATCTGTATATTTCAGATCATTCCTAACTAATTTCCCGTTTCTTACATTGGGAGTTCTAACAACAGGATGCCCGCTTTCCGTGTAAGGAGGAGTTCGGTTTTTGCAGTCAATAACTGCTTCACATACAGATTCCAGAGGCATGATTTTTGTATCACTTTCCTTCTTGCAAACTCCATTCCCGCCTAATTCGTCAAAGCAGGAAAATAGATCTCTGAAGATCTCCGTCTTAGTAGAAATAAGTTTAGAGATCTTGTTTTCTAAGGCATAGATCTGTTTGTCAACACCTGAGAGTATCTCGGCGATTTTCTTCTGCTCGGGGAGTGGGGGGAGTGAAATCTCCACATCGGAAAGAATGGATAAATTCAGACCTGCCCTTCCGCTGCCTCCCGACAAGGTCCTAAGTTCTTCATATCTAGAGTCAAGATTGTAAAAAAGAAAATCCGGTTCGCAAACTCCTTTATCTGCAATGATTGCCGCTATTGACTGATTTGTAGTCAATTCAATTTCGCTTATGGCAACTTTGCCTCTCGTTTTGCCTTGTCCTGCAAGGGCGACCAGTACGGAACCTATTGGGAAGAATTTTGCGCTTGAATCTTGTAAACCCCTCTCGGTAATGTGCGATCTAGTACGCCTTATGCGTTGATCGTGTACTTCTCCAGATGACATCCAAGGGATATCTCCCCCCTCCCAGTAATCGGGGTTATTGGTGTCTGGTGTTCCACCAGCAGAGAGATTGCAAAAATCACCAACTCTCAATTTGGACCAGGACTCACTCATATCCCAACTCCTTCAGGAATCCATGCATCACCTCTTCTGCTTCTTTGACCTCAGCATCAATCTGAGCGAGTGAGACGCCGTACTTCTCCCACCACCGCTCAACCTGCTGAATCACGGCATCAGATGCATTGCCAAGATGCTGGCGAATCTGGGACTTCTCCTTGATTTCATCCTTGAACCTCAGGTACTCGGCGTCTTTCTGAACCAGAACGGCACTGACATCAAACCCAGCAAGGATTTCCTGGATGTACTCGTCCTGGGTTTCCTTGATCGGAATTCCTCCATGAAGGATCCCTCTCACATCAAAAGGTTCTGGTGGTGGTGAGGTATCTGCATAGCGGCGGATATTGAGGTTGTGATCGTTCTCTCGGATCTCCTCAATCGGCACCACCCTTGAGAACCGCTTGATGTCGTTGTACGAGTCAAAGCATCCAACGACCTTCTCAATGTCCTCATCCCTAAGGATGTTCTGGTTCTTTCCCTCCTGGTAGTCCAGTTCGGCATTGATGAAGAGCACCTTGCCCTTTCGCTCAACGCTCTTGGTCTTGTTGAGGATCAGGAGTGCTGCGGGGATACCCGTTCCGTAGAACAACCCTGATGGCAGACCGATCACTGCCTCAATCAGGTCGTCTTCCAAGATCCCCTTCCTGATCTCGCCTTCTTGTCCGCCTCGGAACAGGACGCCATGGGGCACGACGACACCCATGACTCCCTCTTGGTTCAGCGACGAGATCATGTGCTGAACGAATGCCAGGTCGCCAGCATCCTTAGGAGGCACCCCATAGCGGTAGCGCCCATACCCGTCGTTCTCAGCGAGGTCCCGCCCCCAGTTCTTCAGTGAGAACGGAGGGTTAGCGATCACCCGATCAAAACGATTGATCTCTCCGTTCTCCACATGCTGCGGGTCACCAAGGGTGTCGCCCTTCCTGATGTCGGCACTGATGACGCCGTGCAGGAACATGTTCAACTTGCAGATCGCCCAGGTGCTCAGGTTCATCTCCTGCCCGAACAACTGCAGGTTCGCTGGGTTCTCGCCGTGACTTGCCAGGTAGTTCCTGGTCTGGATCAACATGCCGCCTGATCCGCAGGTGGGGTCATAAACCCTCATCCCTGCATGAGGTTTCAGCAGTGCCACCAGGAGTTTGACTACCTCATTGGGCGTGTAGAACTCCCCGCCCTTTTTGCCTGCTGAGTCGGCAAACATCTTGATCAGGTACTCGTAGGCAGCACCCAGCAGGTCGTCCCGCTCAAAGTCCTCGTTCCTCAACCTGAAGGTGGAGTAGTGGGAGAGCAGGTCCCTGAGTTTGCGGTCGTTGAGTTTGTTCTTGATGTTGAAGTCAATGGACACCAGCACCCCTTCCAGAGTTCTGTTGTGCTCTTCAATCGCTTCGGTCGCCTTGTTCAGTTCGGCACCGATGTCGTGTTTGAGGTCCTTGAGGTTCTGCCACCTCGCCTTCTCAGGCACATAGAAGGTCTTGTCATATTCGTCCTGGTCATCTGCCAGGTCTTCCGCCTCTGACTGGGATTTTCCCTTGCCCAGGTAGTAGGCGATCACCCCTTCTCTTGCTTCCTCAAAGGCATCGGACAGACGCTTCAGGAACAGCATCCCGAAGATGTAGTCCTTGAATTCCGAGGCATCCATGCTTCCCCGCAGGATGTCTGCGCTCTTCCAGAGGAACGACTCCAGTTGGGAGAGAGTCAGTTTCTGACCGATCTGGAAGGTTGGTTCGGGTTCAGCAGCAGCGACCTTCTTCTTGCGCCCTCGCTTTTTGGGTTGCTCGTCTTCGCCTGAGATGACAGATGCCAGCAGGTCATCCAAACCAGCAGGTGCCTGATCTGCACCTTGGGCAAGAGGGTTATTCGCCGAGTCCGTCACGGAGGTCTTCTACCTCCCCCGATTTTGGATCCATCTAGGCAAGTACGCCTCCCCCAGTTGAGGGATCTCAGCAGTCATTGCCGAAGACGCATGGACTGGAAGGTGTTCCAACAACCGAACGGTTGCGATAACACCAACAAAATCAATAGGCACTGGAATCAGGGCGTTCCAATAAGGGTGTTCGGTTGCTATAGTTTCGCTAACGCCCTTTTTGGAACGATGACTGCCCGCAGCGTTGGATATGCCCGCTGTTCCACGGCATCCCAGAAGACAGACGCTCAAGTTGCAGCGTTGAAGGAAGCAGGTTGTGCGGTCGTCTTTGAGGAGACCATCAGCACGAGGGTCAAAGAGAAAGACCGACCTCAACTACAGGCAGCACTGAATGCCGTAGTTAAAGGCGATGAACTGGTGGTGGCGAAGTTGGATCGCCTCGGCAGAACTCAAGTGGAAGTGGTTTCCCGTCTGCACCAACTGCAGGAGCAAGGGATCCATGTCCGAACGCTGGATGGATTGGTCAACACCAAAGGACTAGGGAAGTTCGCCCCCGTCCTTATTGGTCTGCTTTCTGGTTTGGCGGAAGTGGAACGCTCACTGATCCAAGAGCGAACCCTGGAGAGCATTCAGCACCGCAGATCAACAGGCGGGAACTTGGGAGGTCGCCCGAAGACCAATCAGGCAAAGGAACGCCTGGTGCTGCGACTCAGGGACGAAGGGTGCTCCTATCGCTCCATTCGCGAGCAGACAGGACTGGCGCTTTCAACGATCCGTCGGATCATTGCTGAACAGGAGGCGGTGTCGTGCTGAAAATCCTTGTCGGAGTTGGACTGGGGTTCCTACTCTTCACCAACCCAGAAGCAAGACAAATCACCGCAGACCTGCTGAGATCAACTGCAAATGCGATTGCTCCTGAGCAAGACGGCAAGACCTTTCAGGACAGGGTGAAGGATGCCGTGGTGAAGAAAGTTATGGAAGAGCAATGAGAGCACTGCTCCTCCTGCTGTTCTTCCCACTGGTGCAGGTGCAAGCAAGGGAACCTGAGATCCAATGCCCTGGAGAGAACACCATTGAAATGAGGTTCTGTGCCTCCCAAAATTGGGAGGAGTCCAACCAGGCACTCAAGGAACAACTGCCCCAAGCGACCTTGGAGAAGTGGAAAGCAGCAACACAGGAGGTCTGTGCTGCTGCTTATGCCCCATACCGACAGGGAACGATTTATCCCCAGATGGTCGTTGGATGCGATGACCGACTGAACCGAGTTCTATTGGAAGAACTCAAGGGTTTGGGCAGATGAATCCGCTCCTGCTCTCCCTGGTCCTAAGCAACCCTCACGTCATCTCAGTACCTCAGGACCATGTCCTTCCTGTCTTTGGGTGTGGCACTGGGTGCCGCGTAGAGACAGAGCAGTTGTCGCTTCCACAGCGAATGCCTGATGGGTGGTTAAGGGTCAAGGTCAGACAACGCACCTGGGTTCAGAAATGCGACTGGAAATCCACGCCAGTCACCTGCGTTGATGAACCCGCTTCGGGAAGAGCAGGTCCCCCAGTCCAGGACCTTTGGTTGTTTGCCAACTGCTCTGGGGAGAGGTTTGCCACCAGCAAGAACCCTAACCGCACCAATTCGTGGGAACAGGACGTGTTCTATCGGGAGGGACCATCAGCAGGAGAACCAAAGTTCCAGACCGTTGCTGGGAATCCCTTTATGCGATGGGCGAAGTTATGTCCTGCCGAAGCAGTCGAAGGACAGCAGCAGATACGAGACATGTTCCATGGATTACGCGAAGCACTTGAGAACAAGCAATGAAACAACTCCTCCTTCTGACCCTGCTCCTTCTTTCCGTTCCCGCCATGGCAGCACCTAAGTACCGCGTACAAGTCAGAAACCAATTCGGTGGATGGCAGCAGTATCAGACGGTTCATCACCTCCCCTCTGCCTCTAGAAGTGCCCAGAAGAGAGCAGAGCAGACGGGGAAGCAGCACCGAATCATTGATGAGGACGGGAACCTGGTGGATCTTCTCTATCCCTGAATCAACGCCTCAATCCCCCTTGCGGTACTTGATGGGCAACCAGTCCTCTGTGTAAGTGGTCTTCCACCTTGCTTTCCTCCACCTATTAAACATGGACTCTCCCCCATACCTCTTGATGAGGTCGTGGAGTGTCATACCCCCCAAGTCACAACCATCAACGGGACAAGCAAGGATGAAGGTGTCACCTGATCTGGCATATCCCATAACTGCTTTGTGCTTCCCGCACCTGGGGCAGACACACCTGAATGTCTCCTTCCCGTTAAAGTTGTCTCTTCGTTTTACTCCATTCAGTTTGCGAGACATTTCCACAAAGAATGGATACTCGATGTGTAGATCTGTTCTAAACTTGTATCCCATAAAAATTACTCCTATTGTTACCAATTGCTTACATTTATCTGTACTTAATACCCAAACTCTTATAGATAGAGTGGGTATGAGATTTTGGACTCTTAGAGAACTTAGAGACCCACAAGGGTCAAAACAAAGCACTTCCAATAGTCCAAAAGGTATAAATATAAGAAAGAATGTTATTTAAAATATAGGTGTCTTGTATACCTAAGAGACCCTTCTATAAGAATAACACTTTTCCTCATTATTGTCCATACTGAATCTACTACCTAAACCATGACCATTAAAACACCAACTAAGCAAGATACTTTTACTATCTCCTATCAAAGACAAGAAGCAAAGAAGGTGATAGGAATGGAATATGAGTTAATGGAGCACTTTGGTTTTAACCGATCACAACTTCATAAGAGTCTGGTTAGAGACGCATACAGACAACTACGAATGTTCTGAGCACTAAGAGGTTTATCCATGAAGGTACATACAAATACAAGGGTTGAAAATGAAGCAAATAAAAATTGATGATGTCCATTACTCAATGCTCAAGGACATTGGCAAGAAATGGAGAATGTCTCCTGAGGACTTAGTAGCAGAACTGATTCAAGAGACCTATTCCAACAAAAAGAAAAGAGGATAGGAATATTCTGCCTGGGTCCCTTTAACCTTCAGAGGCAACCAAATCCAAGAGAAATAAAGAATCTATTTTCTCAAAAAAATCCCCTGGGATTTTTGGGATCCCAGGGGGACAGGCAATCAAGTTCAATAGTCCCAGCAATGCAATGCTGCTGCCGATTCAAGGGCAGGTTCAATCTCCTCGATAAGACGTTCGTCCTCTAAAGTATGACCGCGATAAAAAATAATTTGGACGCCCGCGCAACCTTTAACAAGTTGGATAAAGTCCAAATTTCTCATGCGTTTAATCTGGTCGTCTGAATAACCCAACATGTCTTGGATATCTTTAATTACGTCCTCTCGATCATAATCCATATCGTCCAAGAAATCTCCGTCGCTATCAACCAATGAATGGGTCTCCCAAATTGTTGGTCCGAAGTCCGACAAAAGTTGAGGTTGGCGCAGAGTCTTAAGGGTCGGTTTTGCAAGAGTAGTCATAATGAAAAAAAGTAGATATGGAGTTATCCCGTGCGTTTTCACGTTGGGTTTAAAGACGGTCGGGATTCGTCTAGGAGGTAAATGCTCAACCGAGAGCAGTAGCAACCTTTTCAGCACACCAATCTTCGATCTGGGACTTAACCCAGACAACAGATCGAGCACCCAAAGCAACTTGCTTCGGGAAATCTCCGACTTCCATAAGTCGATAAATGGAAGATTTAGAAAGAGAAGTAATCTCTTTAACTTGAGGGAGACGAATAAACTGAGTAGAAGTGAGCATTAGGGCAAAAAGCAAAGGACAAAGAAGTCGGGTTATTTGCTTTTTGTCTTGTTAGACAGAGGAACCAGGGTGGGGATGTCTGGCAATAAAGACCCTTTCGGGTAGGTGTTTATTTGATTTGTATCGAGGAGGGGAAGTGCTCCCTTTGTTTCGATACAAATAGTATAATCCCGGGAACCCGACCCGACCGTTCTCCTTGTGCCACTTTGACCCTTGACCTTCCAGTTGTCCCAGTTGGTCTCAGGGAATCCGACTAACTCAAATCACCCTCTAAATCGTCAGACCTTCATGCCGAGGGACAGCATGAGGTCGCACCACTGAATAAGAAAAGATTTTCTCTCCTCAATGAAGTCATGCCTGTCATATATCCCCCGAATCTTGTCTTTAACCTTATGACCGATCTGGAGTTGGATGATGTCCGATGAGAACCCCAGTTTCTTCTGCCCATAAGTAAGGATCGTCGTCCGCACTCCATGACCCACAAAGTCCCCCTTGTATCCGAGGTCGATGAAGTGGTTGTTGATGGAGGAGGGGTTGATGTGCCTGGACTGAGTGCGTGGAGACGCAAAGACGAACTCGGTGTCCCCATTCACCTTCTCCATTTCCTTGAGGAGGTCCTTCATGGGTGCGGTCAGTGGGACCAGGTGGTTCTTCTCCCCCTCGTCCCAGGTCTTCATGCGAGTCGCAGGAACCCTCCACATGTCCTCCTCCAAATCGACCTCCTCCCACTTCATGCCTGAGATCGCACCGACCCTCAGACCACACATGAAGGTGAGAAGACACGCACCACGGGTCGAGATCTGCCCATTGGGTTCATTGCGGTCAAAGACCTCCCAGAACCCAGGAAGTTGCTCAATGAAGAGATAGGGGTGGTGCTTGACCTTGCTCTCTGCCTTCTTGTCCTTGGGACTGGTGATGGAGACCGCAGGGTTCTGGTCCCTCTTGACCCACCCCTTACGGATCGCATTCTCAAAGACCCCCTTGAGGATGAAGGTCTGCTTCCTTGCTGATGAGGGTGCTCTTCTCCTGACTCTGCCCAGATAGTCCGTGATGAGTTCCCGTGAGGTTCTTCCACCTGGGTGTTCGTAGTCCCAGGACAAGTGCTCAACAGGTGTGTCTGCTCCGAACTGAGGAAGGATCTGATTCCAGATGAGGTTCCTGTATTCGGTTTTGCCCTCCTCTCTGACTGAGGTCCATTCGTCCAAATAGGACTGACATGCCTGCTCCAAGGTCGGAGAGGTCGTCTTCTGGACCAGTTCTGCCTGCTCCTTCTTCTTCTTCTCCCTGGGGTCCTTGCCGTTCTCCTTGCTCCAGGTCTTGATCAGGTCCCACTCGTCAGATGCTTCCTTCAGAGACCACTTGCCAGGACCTTTGCCATAAGGACCGATGCGGAACTCAATCCACTTCCCCCCGTTCTTGGGACTGCGTGGTGGGAACCGACTGATGCCGATGAAGGACTTGCCACCCCCCTTACTGGTGGGTTCGACCACCACATACAACCCAGACGAACTGCCACACCTTTGCTTCTGTCTCTTATCTCCTGCCTTTAGAGCACGGACCTGTGAGTCAGAGAGAGACATTTCAGGATTCCCCCAACACAGATATTTTCCCCCAACACACCCCCTTTTTTCCCCAACATTTCCCCCAACACTTTTTCAGGACACCCTGGTTTCTCATGGGACGAAGCAAGACGACCAAGCACTAAAAAAGTCCCTCACCGCAGTGGGTTTGGGACGATCTAAGACCTTTCAGAACTTACTCCGAACGGAGAGGGTGGGATTCGAACCCACGAGGGTGTGACCCCTACACGATTTCGAGTCGTGCGCAATCAACCGGACTCTGCCACCTCTCCCTGCGCAGTCGTGCGCTCGGTCACTTTAGTGCTATGCCCTACGCCCCACCGAGGCAACCTCCCCGCGTGATGTGACAAATCCCTGCGACGCAAGGGAAACAACCGCTGTCCCACCTGCACCTGCAAGTGACGACCTCTGACACCGGCCACGCGCAGACCGAGGCCTGCACTCCTCAACGTCTGCCCAGAACGCAGGGGCAACTGCCCCTGGTGTTCCGCCACAACGGTATGAGCCAGGGAACTCCAACACCCGGACTGGTCCATGGCCACAGGATCCATCACCGCCACCCAATCGAAACGGGCATGGCCAAGCCCCTCTCCCAGTTGCCTGGCCACATGGCAACTCAGGCCATCACCATGGCTGCTCAACAGAGCCGCACGACCGCGATGCCGCAGCACCAGCCAATGGCGTCCCCACTGTTCAACCCTGATCAGGTCATCACTGAACTGCACCCACCCCTGCACCACCACGGCCAACAAGGCCAGGGGAGCGGCATGGCAACGCCAACGGCGAAGCGTGGGTAACCACCAGGGGATCAAGGCGAGGGCAAGCAAGAGCACTACCAGCGGTTGGGGACGGCCGGTGAGCAGCTGGGCCCAAGGCCAGCCACTGATCCAGTACACAAGGGCGATCAGCAGACCTGCCAGCTGCTGAATGGGCCAGATCAACCAGGGCAGAACGAAGGTGGTGAAAGTTCCCGGCAGCACCAGCACAAGCAGGGCCAACGCCATCGCCGACAGGGTGAGCGGAGCGAGCAACGGAGCCGCAAGCAGATTGCTGACAAGGGCGTAAAGGGGGGCCGAGCCGAAGTGGAGCAACTGCAACGGCAGGGTCCAGGCCAGGGCAGCCAGGGGAACGGACAGGGCAGGGGCGAGAGGGCGTAGCCACCTCAGGCCATGGGTGCAGAGCCACTGTTCCAGGGGGGCGGCCGACAACACCAAACCAGCGGTTGCTGCAGCGCTGAGTTGAAATCCGACTGAACGGGCCCAGGATGGATGGAGGAGAAGCATCAGCAGCAGGGTGAACACCAGCACGCCGAGAGGGCGACTGCGCTGGCCCCTTTCGCGAATCAACAGAGCCGCTGCTCCCATCAGCACGGCCCGCACCACCGAAGGCTGGGCGCCAGTCAGCGCAAGAAACAACGCCATGGCGCTTCCTGCAGCCACGAGGCGCAGCGCAGACGGAAGTGAACGGGTGCCGGCCAGGGTGGTGCCAAGCAGCACGGAAAGATGAAAACCCGATGCAGCCAGCGCATGGGATAAGCCCGCCACCCGGAAGGCCTCACGCAGATCCGCCAATAAATTCACCTGTGCACTGCCGAGCACGAGGGCAGCCAGTAAACCACCGCACGATGGTCCGGCTGCCTCAGTGAAGGTCTCCGCAATGCGCCGGCGGCCATCGGCCAACGGCGTCCAGGAATGGCGCAAAACCCGGATGGATTCAGTGCGGATCTGACTCCAACTGCCTCGGGCGACCAACCGCTCCGCTCCGCCACGAAGCAAAGGGTGGGCGGCAGGCCGAGGCCGGCGCAGCGGCCCGGACGCTTCAATCCAATCGCCCAGACGCAAAGGCTCCTGACAAGGATCGACAGTGAGTTCCATGCGCCCCCTGCGCCGCTCACCATCGAGATGGTTCACCTCCACAAGAGCCCGGCAACGCCCATTGCGGACCTGACCATCGCTCAGCAGCCGCCCCTGCAGGGTCACCACCTCAGCCGGGCCCCTCATCGGAATCCGGTGACTGGGATCCAGGGGATGGGGGCGCGGCTCAGCGGCCAGACCGCAGCGGGCGATCACGAGCGTCAGCAAAAGGGTAATCAGGCCCAGCGATTGCCCAGAAAGCCGCAGCCATCGACGCAGAACGGCAAGACCGAGACCCAGCACCACCAGCAACGTGCACCAGTGGTGCCAGGTCTGGGACAGCGCGGCTCCCAAAGCTCCCAGCAGCAAAAGCAACGCCGTGGCCAGGGCCGAATTCATGGCGCACCCGTATCAGAGATGCACCGAGGATTCCACGGTTGGACGCAAGCGGATCAGACCGCTGCAGCTGCCGCACTGGACTCCAGCAAGGGAAATCCGAGCGCCTCTCGCTCAGCCAGCCAGGCTTCTGCCACCTTGCGGGCCAGCGTGCGGATCCGGCCGATGGTGGCCGTGCGCTCGGTCACTGAGATCACGCCACGGGCCTCCAGAAGATTGAAGGTGTGCGAGCACTTGAGCACAAAATCCAAGGCCGGAGCGGGCAGGTTCTGGGCGATCAAATCCGTGGCCTCGGCTTCATAGATCGCGAACAGCTGCTTCAGGCGCTCTGAATTGGAAGCCTCAAAGTTGAAATGACACTGACCCTTCTCGAAAGGAAGCCAGATGTCGCCGTAACTGCGCGATTCATTCCAGCGCAGATCCCAGATGCTCTCCACATCCTGGAGATACATCGCCAGACGCTCCAGTCCATAAGTGATTTCAATCGAAACAGGCTTGCAATCCAGCCCACCGCACTGTTGGAAATAGGTGAACTGCGTCACCTCCATGCCATCCAGCCACACTTCCCAGCCCACACCCCAGGCACCGAGGGTGGGGGACTCCCAATTGTCCTCCACAAAGCGGATGTCGTGATCAGCCGCCTTGATGCCGAGAGCGTCGAGGGAGGCAAGGTAGATCTCCTGAATGCCGTCAGGGGATGGCTTGATCAGCACCTGGTATTGGAAATAGTGCTGGGCTCGATTGGGGTTATCGCCGTAGCGTCCATCGGTGGGCCGGCGACAGGGCTCTGGATAGGCCACAGCCCAGGGCTCGGGTCCAATGGCACGCAGCACCGTATGGGGACTCATGGTTCCAGCCCCCTTCTCGGTGTCATAGGGCTGGAGCAACAGACATCCCTGCTCAGACCAGAAACGGTTAAGGGTGGAGATGATGTCCTGGAAGAACATGCCCGGCTTGCCTGCCATCGAAGAATGAACCTAGAACTGCTGGTATGACTAGCCCTCGCAAGGGAAGTCGGGAAATGGTCAAGGAAGAGACTGCTGCAATAACTTTGTGATGACAAAGCCAATCAACAACCACCTGACCAACGGGCAGCGTAGTCCAGCACTATGTTCTTGCGAGGTGGCCGATTCGCTTAAGCAATCAGAAAAGTGATTGGCACTGCCAAGAAGTGCCAGAAGCACAATGAATAAACAATTTTCAAAAAGTGCACTGTGCCCCATACGCAGGGCTTACTCACTTCGCCAAGGACCATATTCAGCGATGACATGCCTGACCAATCTCACTGGCACGAGCAGTTCAACTGTTATGACGCCCCTTACCTAGTGGTCCTTCATTATCACTTGGACAACCCAGAATGACCAAAAGAAGAATCATGCAATAATAACTCAGTTTACCCAACAGACATGGGAAGCTGGCGATCATTCGCATCGAAATCGGAAGCACTTCTCAAATCGAATAATATTGCCAAAGCACAGAAAAAAGTTAGAGCAGGCTTAGAAAAGCATCCCAATCAAGCCAACCTCCTCTGCATTGCGATCCAAGCTTTCCGTGCATCAGACAAGCGCCAAGAGTCTCTAGAATTCGCGGAACTTTTGATCACGCATCATCCAACAAACTGGGAGGGATATGGACGCTCAGCACAAGACCTCGTTGCACTCAAGCGCTTTGAAGAAGCACAGCAACACATTCAAGCAGGCCTAAAAAAACTTCCCAATCATCCCACTCTCCTCAACATTGCGAATGCTGTCTTCCTTGCATCAGGCAATCGCGAGAAGGCGCTGGAGTACGCCAAACTTCTAATCACTCATCATCCAGGCATCTGGGATGGCTATGAGCACACCGCCAAAGATCTAATTGCACTGAAGCAGTTCGAAGATCTTGAACGATTCGGCGAGTGGCTGAAAGCGAAACCAATCAAAGAAACTTTCTTAGAGTCTATCAACGATTGGATTTTCACCGCGAATCTGGGCCAGCGCGCACTTAAAGATCTTGACGAAAGCTGCCTACCCAGGAAATTACAAGAGTTTTCAGAAGGCAGAGAAATCTTTATCCCCATAGGCGATTGCTGTTTGGGCGCTCAATTTATTAGTGACTCAGGAGGCAGAAAGTTCGCACTTCCATTTGACTGGCTTTTTATCGAACCAAAGCAAATCAAAAGAATCATCAAGGATGACTTTCAAAACTTCATCAATCCAGAGAATCTGCAATCTCAATACCCACGAAGGCAGTGTGGCCACACGCTCTACGGAAATACAAACTTCTTTAATCATCATGACCCATCGCGAGAGCCGGACAGATCAGCATTTTTAAGAAGAATTGAACGATTCAAAAAACTAGTCTCGACCTTCAATTCAGACATTGTGTATTTCAATGTCCGACTAGAAGAGAGGCACAGGGATCTTGTCGATCTCCTAGACGTCCTTCCAAGCAGAAGCAAAATACTGTCATTTGTTTTCTTGGGCAATGGCAGCCACGAGAAGCCAACGATCAACGATCTCGGACAAGACCTTCTCCAGATAGTTTTTCAATGCGACAATAAAAACACAAAGTTTGCAAAGAAAGATCTACACCCAAGTGGATATACCGATGGAAGTTTCATTCACTGCCCCTATTCCAGCGCTTACGCAGGGTCCATTTTGAATCATATTCTCTCCCACTCACAGCGCCATCACCGCTAATCAAGCAACAGGCTGTTAAATCTTTATCAGCAGCCATATTTTGACCTCGATCAAAATATCAACAACACCATCGATTCGCAGCTTGCCACCAAAGCCACTCTTGAAATTATCAAGAACTAACTGGAGAAAGAATCTGAATCAATGGTTATCAAATTCTCCACAATGGGATCAACTTGTTATCAAACCCATCACTTCGATCAGCGGAGAAGACGGATCAGTTCCTAGAACTGTCTTCTCTTAAAGCCCCCGAGCTCAACTCAACGAGAGGCACCGGTGGAGATGGGCAATGGCATGGTGACGATGGGGATGACCTTTGCCAGGCCCCATCATGCCCAGCCAGAAACTGCCATCTCCCTGGAACACGAGCACCGGCTTGGACGCCCCCTTCCCATGGGTCTCAAGCAGAGACATACAGAGCTGTTCAGCGACCTCCGCTCCCCTTGGACGGGAACGCAGTCGGCGTAACACAGGATCCACCTGCGAAAAGGACACAAACGTGGCTTTCTGAGAGTTGGTCACCAGGATCATCCCGTCCAGCCACTGGACTTCTTCCAAGAGGTCTTCGATCGACGGCAGAAGCGACGGCAGCGGAAAAGCCAACGTGAATACCCCCGTTTCTTAATCATTTCTTTCATAAGCCATTGGTCTCACTTGTCGCAACCGATACAGGATGAGGAGTTATAGCTCTTCAACAACGCAGGGTCAGAAGCCCCATCAGCCCTCCGGCCATGGCGCGATGACGGGCACGAGCGAACCCTGCGCCTTTCGCCAGCTCTTCTTGGGCTGTGCCATCGGGAAAGCGCAGCAAACTGGCTTCGAGGTACGTGTAGTGGTCTTTGAGGCCAAGCCCCTTAGCCACAGGCACCACCACACGGCGCAAGTACGCACGCTGGAAGCGCGCCGCCCCTGACGCAGCAGGCAAGCGATTGAAATCAAGTAGGCCTGCCCGTCCTCCAGGCCGCAGCACCCTTTTGACCTCCCTGAGGCCAGCCGCCGGATCGGCAAGGTTACGAAGCCCATAGGCCATCACCACCCCATCAACTGAAGCGGTGTCGCAGTCCAGGGCCAGGGCATCGCCCTGCTGGAAATCAAGAGGCAACCAGGGCTCGCGCGCTGCACGTCGACGCGCAACGTCAAGCGGCGCCTCAGCCGCATCCACCCCGACCACCTGTCCTCCAGGACGAACACGACGGGCCAACGCGAGGGCCAGATCTCCGGTGCCGCAGCACAGATCAAGCCAGACCTCTCCCCGTTGCGGAGCCAAGGTGAGGAGAAGCTGGCGTTTCCATTGGCGATGCAAGCCGAGACTGAGCAGGTCGTTCAGCCGGTCGTAGGTGGGGGCTGCGTCATTGAACAGCCTCTCAACAGCTTCAGGATCTCCTGGTCTCAAAGCAAAAAGTCATTCAGGGTCATCACCATCACCGTGGCCAATCCAACAGCTGCTGAACACACCAAACACCCTGCGAGCATCAACGAAAACTCCTGCTGATCAACAGCCGATTGCATGAGCTGTAGCCCCCATGCAACGAGAGCAATCACGACGCTCGTCAGGGCAAGGCCAATCCAGGGAGCTGGCGACCATGCAACATCCATGGGCAGCAACAGTGCGCTCAGGGACAAAGGTTTGGATCCTGAGACCAGCACTAAGCCTGCCAATTCGCACTATGTTTCAAAATTTTAATAATCCAGCTAGCCCTCAAGGGGTCGAATCGCCAAACCACGACGCAGCAAGTCTTGCTTGATCTCTTGAACAGACAGCAGTCCGTCGTGAAGCAGGGACGCCAGCAATGCCGCAGATGCGTGTCCACCGTTCGGGCCCTGGTCGAGGGCCGCAGCAATGTGATCGAGCGTCCCGGCTCCGCCAGAGGCGATCACTGGAACCGGAACCGCTTGCGCGACAGCACGGGTGAGGTCGAGGTCGTACCCCGCCTGGGTGCCATCACCATCCATGGATGTGAGCAGGATTTCTCCGGCTCCGAACCTCGCCACTTCACACGCCCAATCAACAGCGTCAAGACCGGTGTTCTCGCGACCACCCTTCACGAACACATCCCATCCGCCACCATCACGGCGACGGGCATCGATCGCCACAACGATGCACTGGCAACCGAATCGCTCTGCCCCCTCTGTCACCAGCTCCGGACGCCGGACAGCTGAAGAATTGAGGCTGACCTTGTCGGCTCCGGCACGCAACAGCTCTGTGATCCCCTCCACAGAGCTGATCCCTCCACCCACGGTGAATGGAATCGTGACCTGCTCGGACGTGCGCCTTACCAGGTCAACGAGGGTGGCACGCCCCTCATGACTGGCCGCAATATCCAGAAACACCAGCTCGTCGGCTCCAGCCTGGCTGTACCGACATGCAAGCTCAACGGGATCCCCAGCATCGCGCAGTCCTACAAAATTGATGCCCTTCACCACCCGGCCAGCGGCGACATCGAGGCAGGGAATCAGGCGGAGAGCGACCATTGCGTTTGAGTTGCGGCTGTTAAGGTTGCGGCCACTTTCCAAGCCTCGCAGGCCATGTCACAGCAGGCAGTCACCATCGACATCGGCTCCAAGGTGCGTGTCACCCGCGTTCGTGATCGAATCCCCAAGGCTCTTGTTGAGCTGCTGAAGTCCGACTCCAATGGCACCGTGACTGATTTCCGGACCGTGGATGGCAAAGGCATCGGCGTTGTTGTTGAGCTCAGTGATGGGTCCACCAACTGGTTCTTCGACGATGAAATTGCTCCCGCCTGAGGACCCAACGCGTGAGTGACGCCCGTCAGCTGCTCGGCATGAAAGGTGCCAGCGGCACCACCAACATTTGGAAGCTGCGCCTGCAGCTGATGAAACCCGTGACCTGGATCCCACTGATCTGGGGTGTTGTCTGTGGTGCAGCGGCCAGCGGTCATTACGAATGGCGCCTGGATCACTTCGCAGCGGCCCTTGCCTGCATGGTGATGAGTGGACCGCTACTGGCTGGCTACACCCAAACCATCAACGACTACTACGACCGCGAGATCGACGCGATCAACGAGCCTTACAGGCCAATTCCCTCAGGAGCCATCCCCCTGAGCCAGGTAAAACTGCAGATCTGGGTTCTACTGGTCTCAGGCCTCGCCGTGGCCTACTCCCTTGATGTCTGGGCAGGACATTCCACCCCAGTGCTGTTGCTGCTTGCACTGGGTGGTTCCTTCGTGAGCTTCATCTATTCCGCTCCCCCTTTGAAGCTCAAGCAGAACGGCTGGCTTGGCAACTATGCCCTTGGAGCGAGCTACATCGCACTTCCCTGGTGGGCTGGTCAAGCGCTGTTCGGTCAGCTCACCTGGGCGACAGCACTTCTCACACTGGCTTACAGCCTTGCCGGACTCGGCATCGCTGTTGTCAACGATTTCAAAAGCGTGGAGGGCGATCGTGCACTCGGGCTCCAGTCACTTCCAGTTGCATTCGGAATTCGGCCAGCAAGCTGGATCAGCGCTGGGATGATCGACATCTTTCAGCTGTTGATGGTTGCCGTACTGATCGCCATCGGGCAGCATTTTGCTGCTGTGCTTCTTGTACTGCTGATCGTGCCTCAGATCACTTTCCAGGACATCTGGCTGCTGCGAGATCCCGTGGCCTACGACGTGAAATACCAAGCCAGCGCACAGCCATTCCTGGTTCTCGGCATGCTGGTGACGGCCCTGGCGATTGGCCATAGCCCCCTGACCCCGGGGATGTGATTCGCACTCGTCTTCACTGGTTTCTGATCGGTGGATGCGCCGCTGTGGTGGGAGGTGGTGTGGCCCTTGCCCAGGCCGCTATCACTCGTGCCTTTGACGCCACCCTTCCTGATGCCCGGGGCATCAGTCGCTTCAACCGTCCAGGCACGATCACACTGCTCTCCAGCAGCGGAGCTGTGATCCAGAAGCTTGGCCCTGCCACCCGGGAGAAGATCGAACCTGGACAGATGCCCCTGCTTGTGAAGCAGGCCTTCATCGCCGCTGAAGACCGTCGCTTCTACAACCATGACGGAGTCGATCTCTGGGGCATCGGCCGGGCCTTGGTGCGCAACGTTCGCCAAGGTGCTGTTCGAGAAGGAGCCAGCACGATCACCCAGCAGCTGGCCCGCACAGTGTTTCTGAGCCAGGACCGCACGCTCACCCGAAAGCTCAAAGAAGCGGCCCTGGCCTACAAACTCGAACGTCAGCTCAGCAAGGAGCAGATCCTCGAGCAGTACCTCAACTACGTGTATCTCGGCTCCAGCGCCTACGGACTTGCGGATGCCGCCTGGGTCTATTTCTCCAAGACACCCAATCAGCTCAACCTTCCTGAGGCCGCATTGATCGCCGGTCTGCCTCCGGCACCCTCGGTGTATTCGCCCCTGGTGAACCCAAAACTGGCATTGGAACGGCGCAGTCTGGTGCTCAGCCGCATGCTTCAGGCTGGGTTCATCACAGAGAGCGAAGCCGAGCAAGCCCGCAACAGCCCCCTGGCGCTCACACCCGCCATTCCCAAATATTTCAACAGCGCTGCGCCCTTCTTCACCAGCTGGGTTGCCCAACAGCTACCCCGTCTTTTGACCCCTGAACAGCTGGAAGTTGGCGGCCTGAAAATCCGCACCAGCCTCAATCTGAAATGGCAAAAAAAAGCACAGGCCGTGGTGCGTGAATTCGCCCCGTTCGACACCGAAGGCTCGATCGTCTCGATGGAACCCGGCACAGGCCTGGTGCGCGTGATGGTGGGAGGGAAGGACTTCAGCAGCAGTCAATTCAACCGCGCCACCCAGGCCCTGAGGTCACCAGGTTCCACCTTCAAGCTCTTCCCCTACGCCGCAGCGATCAATGCCGGTGTGAAACCGGAAAGTAAATTTGTGGACGCTCCCCGCTGCTGGGCGGGCTACTGCCCCAAGAATTTCGGCAATAAATACTTCGGCACGATTTCTCTGGCTGACGCCCTGAAGAACTCACTGAACACCGTGGCGGTCCAGCTGCAGGACAAGGTTGGGTTTGACGCAATCATCAGTACTGCCAACAAGTTGGGCATTGGCAACCAGCGCCCGTTGGGTAAGTACTACCCCATGGCGATCGGGGCCTACGAGCAAACCATTCTTGACATGACAGCCGCCTATGCCGCTGTTGCCAATCGCGGTATTTATGTCAAACCCTCAGCTTTCGAAGAGATCCGTGGCCCCGATGGCAATGTGCTCTGGAGCCGACGTGTAGACGGAGACAAAGGACGGAGGGCCCTCGACAGCGATGTAGCCGACGCCATGAACTGGATGTTCCAGCGGGTGGTGAGTGGCGGAACCGGCGCAGCAGCCCGCCTGGATGATCGTCCCGTAGCCGGTAAAACCGGAACTTCGGAAGGAGCACGTGATCTGTGGTTCATCGGATCAATCCCACAACTCACCACAGCGGTGTGGTTCGGCTACGACAACAACAAGGAAACCAACAGCAACAGCGGAGAGGCAGCCTGGGCCTGGAAGCAGTTCATGGAGGATGTGAAGGACACCTACCAGGTGCAGAACTTTCCTCCTAAGCCCGTGCTCACCCGCACATTCCAGCCCCCTGGCAAAGCCAAAGGTTTAAACAAAAAGAAAGAAGCTCCTTTCCGGGGAGACGAAGACTCTCCTGACTCCGACCTCTGGGCCCCCGGCGAAGAACCGTTTCTTGGTGGGACTGAACCACCCGCTACACCTGCTCCTGCGCCTCCCCGTTATGTAGCGCCACCGGGGGGACCTCCGGTGGATGAAAATTTCAGGCCGCTGCCGGTGCAGTGATCACAGCTGCATAAAACCCATCTCCCCCCTGGGGGTCAGGCCAGCGCTGCTGTTCAGACACCAGCACAAGTTGGGGATGACGCTGCAACCAGCCATGAATTTGATCGGTGTTCTCGGCAGGGTGCACTGTGCAGGTGGCATACACGATGCGGCCGCCAGGCTTGAGCAACGGCAAGAGTGCATCAAGAAGACCAGCCTGAAGCTGCACCAAATCGGCAATCGAAGATTCACTGATGCGCCAGCGCGCATCAGGATGACGGGCCAAGGTACCCAGGCCTGAACAAGGGGCATCCAACAGGATCCGATCGAAGGAGGCCATCCACTGCGGGCGTTGCTGAAGCAATTGCGATGCATCCGCCGCCAAGGCATGAATGCAATGACTGCCGAGCCGAGAGGCATTGGCTGCCACGCGTTGCAGGCGCCCGGGTGAACGATCCACAGCCCACACCTCACCTTGATCACCCATCAGTTCGGCCAGATGGGTGGCTTTACCGCCGGGCGCTGCACAGGCATCCAACACTCGCTGTCCTGCCTCAACCGCCAGCAACGGAGCCACCCACTGCGCCGCGCGATCCTGCACACACCAGTAACCTTCGTCAAAACCCGGCCACTGCCGAAGATCCCCAGCCGGATCCAACACCTGCAACCCATCCGGGCAGCCGGGGATCGGAGCCGTGGGCATGCAGTGTTCGGCAAAGCGTGAAGCCATCTCTGCTGGCGATGCGCGCAGACGATTGATGCGCAAATCCAAAGGCGGCACCTGATTGCAGGCCTGCGCCACCTGAGCGGCCTGCACTGGACCGCACCAGCGCAGGAGATCGCGGGTGAACCAGAGCGGCAGCGACTGGTCCTGCGCCAGCTCCATCTCCGGTTCAGAAGGTCGCACCAAACCGTCGCCAGCATCACGGGCCCGCAGGGCTGCGCGTAGCAAACCATTCACCACAGGTGCCAAGCGTGCCAACGGGCCGCCTTTGGCCAGTTCCACAGAGGTATTCACTGCCGCGGCTGGAGGGATCCGTTCCATACGCAGAACCTGGTACAACCCGAGATGAAGCAGCCAGCGCAGACGTGGAGGCTGTTTGCGGGCAGGCACTTTTCCGAGCTTGTCGAGCCAGGCGTCTAGCCACTGCCGCCAACGGATGGTGCCATAGGCCAATTCGGTGGCCAGGCCACGGTCAGCGGCTTGCAAGGGGTGCTGCCGCAGCGCCCGCTCAAGGGCCACATCGGCGTAAGCCCCCGCCGCCACCGCTTCAAGCACCTCCAACGCCACCCGGCGAGACGCCAGCCCAGGCTTGTCGGATCGAGACGGCGACTCACTCACGCGTGACAGGCAACACACCCTCCAGAGCTAGCGCCGCGAGCTCAACACAACCAAATGCAACGCGCCTCTTGCACGGATTTCGAGAATGATTATCGTTCTCACAACAACAAATTTTGTCCTCCATGAATCCCGTCGTTCGGCGTCTTGCCGTTATCGCCTTGGTAGGCGCAACGCTCGGCATTAGCGAGATCGCTTACTCAAAAGGGCACGCCCACGGCGCTCATGGCGGAGCAACACAAGCGGAAGAGCTGGAAGCCGGTGAATTTCGAGCAATTCCCGTGCTGACCATCGAAGGCCATACGGGATTTGAAAACAACCTGGAAGGACAGCCTTACCACTCAGCCATTGATCTCCAATTCGGCGGCGTTTTCGAGTGGGGGCTTGGCGAAAACTCAAACTTCACCATCGAAGGGCAACTCGGCCCGGCCGTTGTTTACGGTGAGGCCGAACACTTCTACGGGCGTGTCGAGATTGAAGAAGAAGGAGAAGAAGAAGAAGAAGGAGAAGGAAGCCCTTACCGCCGCGTCGATGCGAAAGGTTACTTAGCAGCTCGCTATCAACCTAACGACAAGCTGTCGATCGCCGCAGACTGGAAACCCTATTGGGTCAGCGCAACACAAGCCGAAGATGTTCGTGGCTTCAAGCATGAAATCGGCACCGAAGTTGTTTACGCCTTTGGCGATGGAGATGTCAATTTTGCGCTGGGAGATGGACTTGAGAGCGTTGTCGATGGACTGTTCGTCTCAGCAGAAAATCGTACCGGATGGGAAAGCGACGGAACCTATCTGGGCAATTACACCGACACCTGGGTTGGCTTTGGCTTCAATTACGACCAATTGAATGTCACCATTTCTGGAGGTCCTCGCTTCTACATTCCCGGTAGCTATTCAGGTCTCGATCAGAGAACTGACTGGGGTGGTGAGATCGAACTCGAGTATCCCTTGAACGAGAAATTAACGCTCTTTGCTCACTGGGAACCTGTGTACAGCACTGACGAACGTGAAGCAGGCGGATGGGGCAAAGGATTTCAGCATCACGTCGGCCTGGGTTTAACCGTTGCCTACTAGAAGCATCGATTAAAAACTCAGTCAAAAACGATCTCACAATCGCGACAGAGTATCGAAGGCTAGTGATTCACTGAGCGGTTCAATACAAGCGCTGAAAATGCCCCTGGTCGTGAGCTCCTTGGGGCTGATCACTCCTGTCGTTGCAGAGGCAACCGCCCAGAACATCTCTGAAGACAACTCGCACGGTCGTTAGGCCTCAAAAAGCAACCTTTAATCAATCACCAGCATCAAGCAGTTCTCAGATATGGTTTCTAACGACTGGCCTGGGAAGCCTGGACAGTGGAGAGGTAGGCGTTTTATCTCCACAGGGACTCGGTACATCAATCAATAATCTGGGCGGCTTGATCAAGACGGGCTTTCGCTTCTGAACGATCACAGCGCGACAGGGCCTGTTCGAGAAGCTCAGATTGAGGCTCCCAGAGGAAACGACGTAGCGGAAGCCGCCCCTCGTCATCCACGGGAATGCCTTCGCTGATCAGCAGCTCCCGCTGCATCCAGTCAGATCCCTCACGGCTCAGGCTCATCGAAATCCGACCCTGGGCATTCACAACCCTTTGCCAGGGAATCGTCGATGGAAGGGTGAGCCGGCGCAAGGCCCAGCCCACCTGACGGGCACAGCCATAGGCACCGATCCAGTCAGCCACCTGCCCATAGGTCGCCAGACGTCCATAAGGAATTAAAGCCACAACGGCATGAACACGAGAGTCAAACGTTGCCGTCATCACACTCCTCTTGGTTCCGAAGCGGTTTCGGAATCCAAGCATTCACAGATCATTCTTTGAAAGGGACCAGTATTAGAGAGTGAGTTCATGAATGGCATGCTGAACACATTATTGGCCGGACTTGGTTCAAGCCTCACCTTACTGACCCCTGCCATTCCATCTGAGAACAACAAGATCCTTGAACCATCGAAATCATCACCATCCTCGATATTAATCAGCGGACTAGGGCAAGGTTTTTGCTGGGCTCATATTCCTGCACCCAATGGACCGGTGACCAAACTCACCAACTTCTGCGGCGGCGGTGGAGAAGGCGCGGGTGATACCAGCTGTTCTCCATTCTTTTATCGGCCATTCCAGTTCAATCTCGATCAAAATCCAGTCCTGCAATCAGTGTGCGGAGGCGGTCCCTATGAAAACATCGTGGCTGGAGCTCAATGGAATATGGGTGCTCGAACGTGGGCTAGTTTTCCGAAAAGCAATCGAAAAGACTATTGGGTCTTCCACAACTGCGACGGTGCGGGCATTCAACCCGATTGCCTTGGAGATATTAAATATATTGAGCGATTTGACGGAGGCAATACTCAACCAAGCTGCACAAAAGGCCCCCATGGTCGCAATCACTGCACCTTTACCCACCCCAACTCCAAGACAACCTTTGGACAGATGCGTTACTGGGCTGGCTGGTATGGATCTGGTGACGACGTACGCAATGGGGCTATTTGCGGCGCTGGCGCAGGCAAGGCTCGCCCCTGGTACAAACCTGTCTGCGACAAGATCATGGCCATTCACAAGTCTGGCAATCCATACGACAACGTCAAAGGCAAAATCCATACCTTCAGCTTCGCCCTCTACCCATGGGTCTGCGAACAAGACTCCAGCATGCCGAACGCGAATTTCACATCGCCAAGCATGGATTCCTATGGGGTGAAATCCGGCTGGAAATGCTATGCAGATAACGAGCCTGGGGTCAGCGGGAAAGGCTGGCCTCCTTTTGTAGAGATCTACTTCGCCGGACTCTTTCAAGAAAGCCCTAATAAATATGTTTTACGATTCGACAAATGGATGATTAACAACAGCAACACACCAACGCGTGTTGGAGAGGGTTACAAGATCTATCCCTGCAACTCCGGCGATGAATGCGAATGGTGAAAGTCAGCATCTGACTCCTTCTATTCATTTCAATGGTGCGATGCTTGGCATCACATTTCAACCACCATCCACCTGACAGCCGATCAGCGCGCCGGCAGCACCACCCACTGGCACTCCAACCCATCGACCACTCCCCCGCGAGAGGGCAGCACCGAGACCAGCACCCAACAAACCTCCAATCACACTGCCTTCGATACAACTGTTTGTATCAACATCTGGGTTATCTCGTGACGTCCGCCGAAGTCGATCATCCCGACCATAAGGATCATCATGATAGATATAATCGCCTTCCACTCGATGCATAGAGTCTCCTGCGATTCCCTGCAATGGTGAAATCACCAATCCAGAAACACAGAAACCAGCCAGCAAGATCCTTTTCACAATGTGATCGGTAGGAATCACCCCCATTCTTGAGGCCATTGGCTCATCATTGATGACCAGACCTCCATCCGATTGCAACCAGTTGTGACTCCTCGTTCACGACCACCCAAATGCCTTTCTGCTGGTGTCGTCGTCACGACCCTGGCTTTCGTCACACGCGTCCTCGGCAGCTTGAACTGACGGTCGGTTCAACAACCCCAGGTCAGCCAACTCTTTGCTGGATCTCATGAATGCTCGTCTCGCCTGGATGCCAGCAGTGGCCCAGAGCAAGTGGATTCTCGATCTGCCCGAAGTCAACAAACGATTTCAAATTTTTTATTCGGCACAAATCGAAGCCGCCTAAGCACTTCAACCTCAACAAGCTCGCGACCGTCTCTAGAACAAGATACGACCCAGTTTGCTCGCTCTCGGCAAGCAAATGGCATCACTCATTGTTCAACGATCGTCCAGCCCAAGACGTCCGAATGCGCAGGCCATCGCGTCCTGCTTGCAACACCACGCCCTGCCACAAGAACAGATTCAAGGGCTGGTTCAAGCCCTATCAGTGCTTTGAGCAATCGCAAGCCCGCTGATCAGGCCATGGTGCATGCAACTCTGAGGTGAGGATTCGTGGCGACTTCTGTGTGCACGCAATCCGGCACGCAGCCCCAGTCAGCCCATGCCATTGCTTCCCCGTCGATTCGAGCGCCTAAAGACGGTCTTGAACCAACGCATGTCCGATCTGACCGTCTTGGTGGAGCATGTCGAGAAACCCCACAACCTCTCGGCCATCCTGCGCAGCTGCGATGCCGTGGGTGTGCTCGAAGCCCATGCGGTGAGCTTCAGCGGCAGGCCGCGAACCTTCAACAGCACCGCCCAGGGCAGTCAACGCTGGGTGTCTCTTCGCGACCATGCCGATATCAGCACCGCTGTGCATCACCTCAAGGAGCGGAGTTTCCGTCTCTACGGCACCAACCTGGGCGTCGATGCCCGTGATTACCGCGACTGCGATTTCACCGGTCCCTGCGCCTTCGTGCTCGGCGCTGAGAAGTGGGGTTTAACGGAAGAGGCCACGGCCTTGATGGACCAGGCCATCTTTATTCCGATGCGAGGAATGGTGCAGTCCCTCAATGTCTCGGTGGCCACGGCCACCCTGCTGTATGAGGCACTGCGTCAACGCCAGGCAGCAGGCCTGGCTCCTCTGAACGGTGAAGGAGTTCCAGCGGAGCACTACAGCGATCTGCTGTTCGAATGGGCCTATCCCCAAGTGGCCGCCTGGTGCCGCGAGCAGGGACGTTCCTATCCGGAGCTGAACGAACAAGGAGAAATCCTCGAAGACCTTCCGCGCACCGCCAAATTGCGCTGCTGACCTTCGAGCCGGCGGCTACGGTCCGAATAAGTGAATGCGACCGCCCCGCGATGGCATACGAGCTGGGTGATGTGCATCTCTACCGCATGTCGATGCCTGAGCATGAATGTCCCTGGGGGCTGAAGGCCATCGCGCTGCTGCAACGCCGAGGTATCGCCTTTCAGGATCACCGTCTCAGCAGCCAGGAGCAGGTGAACGCCTTCAAGCAGCGTCACAACGTGCCCACCACGCCGCAGATTTTCTCTGGCGACAGGCGCATCGGGGGCTACAGCGAACTGGCTGAGGTGCTTGGCGAGAAGGCTGAGAGCGCCGAGTACTCGTATACCCCTGTGATCGCCGTGTTTGGCACGGCCCTGTTGATGGCCCTGGTGCTGGGAGACAGCATCATCCAGCACTTCATGGGCATCTCGATCTGCGCTCTGGCGATGCTCAAACTGATGGATGTGGAGTCGTTCGCAGCCAGCTTCTTGAAGTACGACCTCATCACCCAGCGCTGGCGGCCGTGGGGCAAGCTCTATCCCGGAGTGGAGCTGCTGATCGGCCTTGGCTTTCTGCTCAGTCCTCCCTTGCCTCTGGCCGGTTGGGCTGCACTAGTCGTGGGGGTGCCGGGCATGGCGTCGATCATCAAGGCGGTCTACATCGACAAGCTCGCCCTCAACTGCGCCTGCGTGGGCGGCAACACCAAAACCCCTCTGGGGGTTATCAGTTTCATGGAGTACGCCATCCTCACCGTGATGGGCGTGCTTGTGGCATTCCAGCTGGCGTTTTAAGACTCCCCAGCAGGTTCGATCAGAACGGCATCAATACATCTTTGCTGCCCTGAGTTCGTTCCTGCACGGGATGATTGCGACGGGCTGCGGGCAGACGTAGCGCAAACACCAAGGCCAACAGTTCCAGCATCAAACTGCGGCCGATAAAAAGGACCACCAGCCCCAGGGTGATCGCCAGCATCTGCTCCAGAAGGCCGATCACATCGTCTGGATTGCTGCGGCCAGACACCCAGAGAATCACCATTAACGACAACAAAACGAGCGTGGCCCAAAACGGCATGGTGGGATCAAGCGCTTGTTTCAGTGTGCCGCGTCGCGACCGGTGCTGCTCACCCAGGCCTCCAGACCTTCACCCAGAAAGGAGAGACCGAGAACCAGAATGAACATGGCCAACCCCGGATACAGGGCTGTCCACCAGATTCCAGTAGGGACAGCGGCCAAAGCCAGGTTCAGATCACTACCCCATTCCGGAATCGTTTCCGGCAAGCCGAGGCCGAGAAATCCCAGGCCTCCCAGAACCAGCACCGCATCAGCTGCGTTGAGGGTGAGCAGCACCGGAACGGAGGTGATCACATTGCGCAGCAAGTAGCGGCGAAGAATCCAGACCGGACCAGCCCCCAGGGTGCGGGCGGCTTCCACGAACAACTCAGCCTTGACCTGGGCGGTTTGATTACGCACCACCCGGAAATACTGAGGCACGTACACCACGCAGAGAGCTGCGGCAGCGTTGGGGATGCCCCGACCCAGCAGAAAGGCCAATACCACTGACAGAAGCAGCACCGGCAGGGTGTAAAGGGTGTCCATCAGCAACACCAGAATCCGGTCAACACCGCCGCCGAGATATCCGCTCACCATGCCCAAGGGCACTCCGATCACAAGGGCGAGCGCCACAGCCAGAAGGACCACCTGCAACGCCACCCCACTGCCTTGCAGCGTGCGCACACACACATCCCGCCCGAGGCGGTCAGTTCCGCACCAGTGCTGGAGCGACGGCGGCGCATAGATGGGATTCTCAAGCCCTGCATTGGGATCGGGGAGCACTCCCGCAGCCAGCAGCAGGGGAGTGACCAAGGCGACCAACAGGTACATCGCCACAATCACCAATCCCCAACGCGCCATCCGGCCCGAGAGGCTCGGGCGGGCGGAGCCCAGAGGAGAAGACGCAAAGCTCACGTCATTGCAGGTGTGTTGTGCCAGTCATTCTTGCCTGCCTGAACCGCAACGATCAGGATTAACGCATGCACCGTTCGCGATTCTGGAAACACCGCCTCACAGGCAGCATGCTGGGCCAGTTGCAGCTGGCCACTTATGCCGCCGTGCTGCTGGGATTCACGGCGGCAACCAGTGCAGGCCTCTGGTTAAGCGAACGCACACGCCTGCAGATGGGAGAGGCGGAGCTGCGAGCTGTTTCTGATTTAGCGGCCAAACACCTGATGGATATTGAGACTGAAGATGCTGACGAAGTCCTCAGGGAGTTGAGCTACCACTCGAATTCGCTCATTCAACACTGGCTAGAGAAGGCTGATGGAACGCTGGTCGTCCCCAAGAGTCTCCGGCGGCCTTCATTGCGTGGACTCGTGCAGTCCTCCATGGCTACCAATCGGCCACGAACTCCGGGGAAGGCGAACATGATCGAGGTGAGGGGACGCGATCACCTCACCATTGTGGACCGAACGATTGACTCCGGCGATTGGCTCTGGAGCAGCATGGAGATCACCGAGCTGGGCCAATCGCAGACCGAATTCCTGGGCTGGATGATCGTGATCTGGGGTTGCTGCCTCGCAGGCTCCCTGATGCTGGTCACCCTGCTGGTGCGACGGATCACCAAGCCCCTGCAGGATCTGAGCGACCGCAGCGCAGAACTCACAGCCGAGGGGCTGAAAACGGCGGCCCTGCCCGTACCGAGGGGGCCCATCGAACTCGCCCGCCTCACGCGCACCTACAACGACCTGATCGAAAGGCTGGCGTGGTCGTGGAGTCAGCAGCGACAATTCGTGAGCGCGGTGAGCCACGAGTTGCAGTCGCCGCTGATTCTCGTGTCAGGTTCGCTGAAACGGGTGATGCGCAAGGCACCGGATCTGGATCCGGCGTTGAAGCAATGCCTCCAGGATGCCCAGGACGAAACCGCCGAGATGCAGCAGCTGCTCAATGATCTGCTGGATCTCTCCAAGAGCGATTCCGGCCGGTTGCAGGTGAAGGAAGAAGCGGTGCCCTTGCAACCACTGCTGGACACCATCGTGCGCGTGCAGGGACCCGCCTACGGGCGCTTTCTAGAGCTCACCCGACCAGACGATGAGTGCTCCCTCGTTGCCCTTGGCGACGCATCCCGCCTGCATCAGGTGCTGGTCAACCTGGTGGAAAACGCTCACAAATACTCTCCTCCTGATCAACCGATCCAGTTGACCGTGGCGCGCGTTGCCGAGGGGCTCCAAGTGGAGGTAATCGACCATGGCATCGGCATTCCCAGCACCGACCAACCCCACATCTTTAAACGCTTCCATCGAGGGTCGAACATCGGGGGCTACAGCGGCAGCGGCCTCGGTCTCTCCGTAGTGAAATTACTTGTTGAGGCGATGGGGGGATCGATCACTGTGGCCAGTGAACCCGGGATGGGCAGCCGCTTCCGCATCCTTCTGCAATCAGCTTGATGATCGCTTACCTCATTCTCTGCACATTGTTGGTTCCGGCCAACCTATGGGCCACGATCACCCCCCACCTTCACAGCGAGTTGAGCATGCGCCTGCTGCATGCGCTTTCAACCGCCGTGCTGATTCCGCCCCTGGTGAGCCTGTGGCATCAGCGCCGCAGCGTCCAGCCGCTGCCCGCCTTGCTGTTCGCTCCCTTCTCGATCGTGCTGATGGTGGTGAACACCCACATCGCGCTGAGGGGCATGGGCGTGCGCTTTGGCTGGATCGATCATTTGTTTCTCACCATCGCCTGCCTTGCCGTGATCGCGTTTTATCTCCTTAATGGCGGTGATGCCGAGGGCGTGGATCCGAGGGACGGGGGCATCGCCTGAGGCTGATCACGAACACGGCACCCCCGCCCTCGCCATCCTCCACCGACACTTCTCCTTCCATCTGGGAGACGAGGGTGGACACCACCGCCAGGCCAATGCCGCTGCCAGGAATGCCGGTGTTGTGTTGCCCGCGGCGGAAGCGCTCGAAGATCAAGCTCCTCTCCTCCGGCGGTATTCCGGGACCATGGTCGCGAACGCGCAGCTCCACCACAGACGGCGTGGTAGAGCAGCCGATCTCCACTGGTGACTGCTGGGGGCTGTACTTGCAGGCGTTCTCGATCAGATTCACAAGACACTGCACCACGCGGTCCCGGTCGGCCCAGGCCTGAAGTGTGTGAGGGTCAATGCCATCGTCAGGACGTAAAAGGAATCGGCGCTCACCCGCCCCACCGGCCAGGTCAATCGCCTGCTGCACGGCGTCGCAGACGCTCAGAGGCTTGAGATCAAGCTGCAAGCTGCCGGTTTCCGCTCGAGTGAGAGCCAACAAATCGGTCACCAACCGCCCCAGACGACGGCTCTCTTCCTCCACGATCCCCAACTGATGGCGCTGGTCGTCGGAGAGGTTGTCGGAACGCCGCAGCAAGCGGCGGCTGTAGCCGCCAATCAGCGTGATCGGATTGCGCAGCTCATGGCTCACGGTGCTGGCGAACTGGCGCTGGCGCTCAAAGGCCTCGGTCAGGCGATCCAGCAGCGCGTTGAACGCATGGGCGAGAGGCTGGAGTTCTTCTGGTTCCTGATCCGGCTCAAACCGTTTCTGTTGCAGAGAACTTGAACGCACAGCGCTGAGGGTGTCACCGAAGCGACGCAGGGGGAGCAGGCTGCGCTGAATCCCGCGGCGATTAAGCATCAAGGTGACCAACGACGCCAGCAAGGCCGCCGCAGTAAGGATCAAATTGAGCTGTCGCTCCATTGCAACGTCCTGACTGACATCAGTGAGCAGGTACAACCGCCAGGGCTCATCGCTGAGATTGACCGCGGCGGTACTCACCGTGTAAGTGCGTGCCTCGTGCGCAAAGGTCTGAGGACTGGAGGCGCTGCGGGCTAAGTCCTGCGCCCGTGCACGCAACTCGGGATTGGAAGCGATGAAATCGTTACTGCTGAGTTGCGGCATCACCATGCCGGCAGCAGAGCCGGTCGGTTGCCCCCAGATGGCGCGATCAAAGGTTGAGAAATGGTTGAAGCAGCGCTGCAACGCTCCGCCATCAGCCTGATCCGCCTTGCTGCGCACAAGCAGACGCTCCGCCATGGCCATCGTGTCCAGTTGGCGCTGATCACGGTTGCGGCTGAACACCTGAAGGTTCACCAACAGCAGCAGGCCATACCCCAGAAGCACAGCACTCGCACTTGTGCGCTCCAGACGGCGCTGAATTCCCGACGAGGGCATCCTGCACGGGCGCAACAACCTCTTCAGTTGAGCACGAGTGTTCGAGGCTGCCATCCCTCAATCGGGGGAGAGTGCAGGCGCAACTCAGGCAGCGCGCCTGGTGCGCAGCCGCCGCTCACCCCCAGAGGCAGCCGGCAACACCTGCTCGATCTGCAGCTGCAGCACAGGCAGGTTTGAGTCGGGAACAGCCTCAAATCCTGCATCGGGCGCTGCCGGCAGCGCATCCAAGAGCACCCGGTTCTGAAACGCACCCTGGAGATTCAGCACTCCATCGAGCCCGTAGGACGGACCGCAGCGCATCAGCACCTGGCCATGCCAGATCGCAGACGGTGCCTGGCCTACGGAATAGACGATCACAGCGTCTCCGCGGGCATCGGGGTCGCCGGGGTCCATGGCGATGGCGAGCACCGGTCGCCGTCCGCTGAGGCGACAGGGCCAGGTGGACGAAAGTGGTGGATCCACCATCCAGCCATGGCCAATCGCCACTTCATCGCGAATCAGCTCCAGGGTGCGGCGCTGCAGCCCTGAAGCCTGCAGATGCCTGGCCATGGCCGTGCCCAGCCGCAGGTCGGCTCCGATCAGGCGCAGCAACAGCACAAACAACGCGGTGCCCAGACTCAAGGCCAACAGCAGCTCCAACAGGGTGAAGCCCCTGGACCCTTGGCGTGGAATCACAGGCTCAGCCCTCCTGAAGCAACGGCAGACACTGGCTGCTGCGCAACGCCTCTCCATCAGCAGAGGGAGAGGCCGCATACCTGCCGACACGGCTGATCCCCAAGGGCAGGCTCACCACCAGACAGCGTCTGCCCGTCACCCGCGGATGGCTCAACACCGTGGTGCCACCATCGAGGAGCAAGCCGTTGGCTGACACCCGCAGCACCGAGGGCAGGTTGGTGTGCACTTTGATCGCGGCCTGACCAACACCCTCATGGAGCGACAGGGCCGCACCGCTGCAGGGGGGCAAGCTGGCGTGATCGGCCGCCACCCAGCCGCCCGCAACCAAGGCCACAGCACAGGCCTGCTGGTGCCTGCGGGCCGAAAGCCGAGCCCGTTCAAGACCCAACCGCAAGCGACGAGCTGCCGCATCGAGCTGCAGACGATCCCGGTCGGCACCGGCATGCACCAGGCCGATGCTGCAGATGATGCCCACGATGGCGACCAGCACCATCAGCTCCACCAGCGTGAAGCCATTGCGGGTGGGGGTCATGGCTGGCACAGGCCATAGGCCGCTGGAGTGATCAGTTGACGCCGCTGCGGACCAGCAGGGCCCTGGGGTGCGTGCGCCTCGAGCTCCTGCCAAACTCCAATGCCATCGGGATCGGGTGTCCACTGCCGGCGGATCCCCTCCGGCACCGGCAGAGCCTGATCCATGGCTGCGCTGAGGCTGCTCGCATCAAAGCGGCAGGAGCCGTTGGTGAGGGTATGGGCCCCGGCTTCGGCGATCAGCCAGCGATGGCTCGCAAGACGAAGCTGTTCCAACTGATCCGCCTGCTGTTCCAGCCGAGTGGACGCCGCCACTTCGCTTGCCGCCTGACCCCACACCCCCAAAGCCGCAGCACTGCTTCCTGCCAGCAGCAGGCTGGAGATGAGAACTTCGATCAGGTTCATCAGACGTCCTCCTGGACCGAGCGGCCAAGCAGCTGGGGCTCTCCGAGGGAAATCACCGCAAAATCATCCGTTAAACGAACCAGAACCCGGGCTTGTCGGCCATCGTCCAGAGCCAGCAGCAGCGTTCCGCGGCTGGCAGCGGGCTGCCAACGGATCAGGCGCCAGGGCTCCCCATCCACGACGCCGCTTTTCAAAAGATGAGGGTCGGCCTCTGGGCAAGCAGATCGCGCAGCCTCCCAGGCCACGGACGGCGAAGGCAGCAAACAGGCCTGGGGGCCTTGGGAAGCTGCAACAAACGCCTGCGCCACCGAACGCAGCTGATCCGCCCCGACGGCGCGTTGCTGATGGGCCGCCACCCGCAAGCGCCCCTGGAGGCTGAGGGTGTGAATGGAGGCACTGCCCAGCAGGAGCAGGGATGACGCCCCCAGGGCCAGGGGCATCACAAAGCCTTGGGCCTGCGGCCTGGGCTGATGCCGAAGCGGTTCACAACAGAGCATGAGAACGGGAGCAGCACAACTGGCTGAAGCATTCCCCGGCCTTCACCCATAAGGTGACGACATTGATCTGTTCGCGATGGCCGAGGAGCCCAGCGGCCAACTGTTGATCGTCGACGACGACCCGGAGCTACTGCAGTTTCTGCTGGAGGAACTCAGCCAAGACAGCATTGTGTGCCAGGGGGCCAACTGCGGAGCCGAGGCATTGCTGCTGTTACGCCAACAGCGCTTTGACCTGGTGGTGCTCGACTGGAACCTGCCTGATTTCAATGGCATCGAGATCTGCAGGCGCCTGCGCAGCAGCGGCGACACCACACCGGTGCTGATGCTCACAGCCCATCACGATCTGGAGGATCGGGTTCAGGCACTCGATCTGGGAGCGGATGACTACATCACCAAACCGTTCGAGCTGCCGGAACTGCATGCGCGGGTGCGCGCCCAGCTGCGGCGCAGCCGCTACCCGAGTGTTGAACGCCCCAGTGAACAACTCACGCTCGGCGATCTACGGATCAATCTGATGACCCGAACGGTGCGTCGCGGCGAACGCGACGTCTCCCTCACCCAACGAGAGTTTGATTTGCTCGCCTTTCTGGTGAAACACCAAGGCACAGTGCAGCCGCGCGAGCAGATTCTGGACAGCGTTTGGGGAGCACCCTTTGTCGGCGACCCCAACACTCTCGATGTGTACATGGGCTATCTCCGCCGCAAGCTGGAGGGGGCCGAACTGCCAAAACTGCTGCACACCGTGCGCGGTGTGGGCTTCATGGCGCGTCTGGAGCAAGCTTGAAACGCAGCTGCAGATCAGCGCCACCGCCAGGTGCATCAGCGATCACCACCGCAGCGTTCATCGCTCGCATCAGCTCGTCCACAAGGGCCAGACCGACACCAGGGCCCCGTTGCCCAGCCGCACTCGATCCGCGCTGGAAGCGCTGCAATACCAGCGCACGCTCGGATTCAGCGATCCCCGGGCCAGAGTCCTGCACATGCAGCACAAGCTGCTGGTCAGTCACTTCAGCGAACAGGCGCACCGAACCGGTGCTGAAATTGAGCGCATTGGTGATCAACAACTGGAGGCACTGTTGAACACGGCTGGGATCCGCTGAAAACAAGGGCAAGCGATTGGTGGATGGAAGCGGCAACGGGAACCGGTCGGCCGGCCGCGGCCAGGCCTGCTCATGGGCCAGCAGCAGTTGTTCATCGGCATCGAGGTGCTGCAGTTGCAGCTGCAATCGGCCGGCATCGCAGCGCGCCAGTTCGCGCAAAGCCGTGAGCAAACTGCCCATCCGCCTGGCTTCCGCATCAATCGACTCCACCGACTTCAGCGCGAGATCGGGAAGCACCTGACGCTTCAAGCGCTGGCTGTGGCCGGAGATCACCGTGATCGGCGTGCGTAACTCGTGGGCAACACCATCCACAAACGATCGCTCCCGTTTCCAGGCCTCTGCCAGGCGTTGTTGAAGGTTGTTGAAGGCGTGGGCGATGGAGCGCAACTCCTGGGGCTGCAGCATCGGATCCAGAAGATGATCCCCAAGCGTGTCGGCCTCCAGGGCCTGCAGCTCCTGATCAAGGTCGTTGAGGGGAACCACCAGACCCCTCCTCAACACCGGCCGCAGCAGCAGCGACGTGAACAGGATCGAAACACCAGCAGCAGCCACCAGCAGCAGCTGCGCCAGGTGCTGCTGCTCGAGGTCCAGGCTCACGTCCTGACGCAGCTCAAAAAAGCGACGCTCGCCATTGGCAAGCTCAAGGGTGGAGCGGCTCACCAGCCATTGCTGGCCGGACGGCCCCTTGCGAAGACTGGGGCGGAGCTCTTCCCCCTCGGACAACACCCTGACCTCCAGACCAAGCGAACGCAGAGGACCTGCAGCCAGCACCCCAGCCGAAGCCTCCTGGCGCAGTGATGCCGCCAACTTCAGGTGCTGCTGTCTGCGCTGCAGATCACCGAGGGCGGCATTCACGCCCAGCAGGATCACGTAGCCAGCAATCACCGACAACACAGCAGTGGACTGCAGCCAACCTCTCAGCGATGGCAAGACAGAACGCTTCAACAGCTGAGAGCACCTCTAAGAGCCTTCTTAGAAAGCTTTAGCCGTTCATTCCTGTACGAACCATGAGAAAGGGAGATGGTTGATCTGTGAGCACACCACGTGCCAGTTCAACTTTCACCATCGAACCAGCCATGACATCTCTCAACAGCCGGCTGCAGCTGGCACTGCTCAACCGCAAGAAATCACGCAATCTGCTCGAGAAGGGCTTCACCTTGGTGGAGTTATTAATCGTAGTCGTGATTCTCGGAGTTCTCTCTGGAATTGCACTGCCATCACTTCTTGGGCAAAGAGACAAAGCAAATGTCTCAGCAGCAAACTCACAGGGCAAGCAACTTATGACAGCATGCCAAGTAGAAGGCCTAGAAAATGCTCCTGATTATACTAATACCGATGCAGCTCTTCAATCTGCAAAAACATTTGGGAAAATTACATGGACACCAACTGTTTCGGCTACCGCCTGTAGCGCAGTAACAACCGGCGCGACAACAACTCAAGGCAGCTGGGTATTTACTCCAGCAGATGGAACAGTTACCGTAACAGAAGCTGAATAAAAAGAAACCTCAAAATATTTTCACCAGGAAATGAAACAATATCCTCTTGCTACTGACGAGAATGGCTTTATCCTCCCCCTCGTTCTCATTGTCACCCTGATCCTTGGAGCAGGGTTGATGGCAAGCACAACCCGAGCCTGGCTCGGGTTGACTGGGGCAGTACGTCAGAGTCAGGCCCGTTCCGCTCGTGAAGTGGCGGAAGCGGGTCTTTCTCAATTAATCGAAACGCTCAACCGAAACCACGCCCATCTCCTCGTGGTCGATGTTGAAAACTGGAGCAATCCTCCATTATTTTCAGCCATCTGCGCCAATGCTTCAACAGGAGTTCCCGCAACCACAGGAACGATTGGCAGCAACGGCAAGTACACCCTGGAGAATTACAACTTCAACGGCAGCCCCTTCTATGGCGGCAAAGCCGATCTGCGCATGCGTGGGGAAATTCTCAAAAGCGACAACTCAACAGCAGCAGCAGCGATCGTCGAACAAACGGTGGAGATCAAAGCCAAAAGCTGCAACACGTCCTTCGACGAACCCACCACCACCAGCGGCTTCCCAGGCCTACTCGCACAAAATGTAGACATGGGAGGCAACGACCTCAAAGGCCGCCTGAGTGGCAATCTGCTTTGCTTGCAATGCGTCGATAATATTCCCAACAAGTGTTCGGTTAGCAGCAGCACACCACTCGATAGCTACAGCGAATCCGACAAGATCTGCGTGGTTGGTGGCAATCAGAACCAAACCGAAGTGGATGGAGAAATTTATCTCAGTGCAATCGACCTGCCACCTGTACCGGTACCGCCCAAGTCTATGAATGATCTATACAACAACCCTCCGGACATTACCAGTAATACAACGATTGTTGCTGCCAGCAGCAACAGCAGTGAACTGCTGAATGGAGCCTGCAGAGTGGGGCCCGATGGCATCACTCACTGTGTTGTCAACGACATCGACTTGAAGGGTCAAGACACCCTCACCGTGGACACCAACGGTGGTCCCATCCGGATCTATGTGGACGGAAACAGTGTTGACTTCGGAGGCAAAAGCGGCATGAAACACATTCCCCCCTCAGCGCCCTCCTCCAATTTCGGTTTCTTCGGCAGACCCATTGATCCCACGAATCAAAAGACCGATCAAGAAGTCATTCTGCGCGGACGAGCCAGCACCAACAACATGTGGGCCTTTTTCCCCGATGCAAGCTTGGGCATCAAAGGTGGCGCTGGTGACGATGTTAATTGTGATAGCACTGGTGAATGCACAGGCGGGGATATCTACGGTGCGGTCTGGGGCAAGAACTGGGGTTTATCCAACGGCACTGGTGCTCAGATCGCGGTTCCAGCTGACATGGGACAACAGCTTTACAACAACTTCGGTACCGCCTACGGCATCGGCATGAAGGATTACGTAGCCATAGGCGTTTCAAAATGGAGCAGCTTCATCATTGACAATCAGTAACAATCATCAGCCATCAAATTCGTTCACCACTCGAATGAGAATTCCATGAAAACTCGGTGAAGAAACCAGAGATTTTCAAAAACAATACTCAGCCCCAACCCACCCAGCAGCATGCTGACGACATAAAATAAAGAAGGCCTTAAAGGAGGGCAGAGCAATGCATTTGCCCTTATCACCAAAGGCAAAAAACAGACTACTGGCTTTTAAGAAAAGCAGCAGCGGCTATTCACTCCCTGAAGTGATGATCAGCTCGGTAATTCTTGCCAGCGCAGTCACCATGTCAGTCCAACTCTCCAATTCCACCGTCAACGGCATGCAACGGATGGATCAGCGCGCCAGGGTTGACAGCGCCATGGCGGCCCACATGGAAAAAATTCGAGATAGAGCCTTCGAACATCTCTGCATTCAGGGCTGCGATGATAGCCAGTTAACCCAGCAGCTAAAATACGACCTGTCTAAATTAAAACCACTTTGTGAAACAAATTCGCTAGGATCATCTTTAGTTACAGGCCTCCAAGACACCACGAGATACAACGAAGATCTAACAATCCCATTCAATATAAAAAACAAACTTGAGACCGCTGGGTCCACTAGTTCCGTGACATCAGTTACTATCACCCCAATAATCATACCTACAAGGAATCAGATAAATGTGACACTCAGCGCTGGCGACACAGGCCAGAGTGTCAGCACATCCATTGTGCCCCATGCCCAGGGATGGTGCCGATGAAACCAATGCAGTCCCAGTCGCAAGGATTCACTCTGGTGGAGTTGATTCTGGTTGTTTCCATTATCGGGCTTTTGAGTGGAATTGCTCTTCCTAATTTTCTATCCAATTGGGAAGACGAGCGCCTGAATGCAATCACAAAAATTGCAGTTGCCTGGCTGGATGATCTTCGGCGCAAAGCGATCCAGAACAGTGTTCCCTGCCGCGCCACATGGGATTTAGCAAACACCACACTCAGCGCGCAATGCGATCACGAAACATCCACAAGCAGCACCCTCAATCTCAGAGCGGAAATCAGCAACAGCGACAACCTGGCGGTGAACCTGCGCGCAGGCGACCCAACCGTTTGGATCTTCACACCACGGGGCACATCCACCACCGATGCTCAAGCCACCCTCACACTCACAGGAAGCAACAGTGATCCAGGTCGTTGCCTCAGGCTCTCCGCTCCCCTCGGACTGATCCGGGCCGCAAAACGAACATCAGCAGGTCAATGCGACTACACCACTCGCTACTGAAGCACCAACCCAGGCCAAGCCAAGGCTTCACGCTGGTGGAACTTCTTGTTGCCGCAGCGGTGGGGACCGTTGTGGCAGCTGCAGCAGGGGATCTCATGCTGAGCAACATGCGCTCAGGAGCAGCTCTGGAAGCCACCCAGCGCCTGCGCACCGACTGGAGCCGCACCAGTCACTTCATCGAATCAGAAGTCGCCCTGAGCGAACGCGTGATCACCGACGCTTCCCTCCTCAACTTGGCGCAATGCACAACAACCATTTCGGCGGCGGAATTCAAATTTGGCCTGGAAGTGCGCCGCGACCTGCCCCCAGCGATTTATTTCGTGAAGAGCAATGCCGCCAACAGCCTGGAATGGACCGGCGACAGCAGCTTGTGGCGATGCGGCCCCAGCATCAATGAAAACGGTGAATACACCAACGTAATTAGGGGAAGCAGCACATCGCTGTTAACGGCACAGCGACTGGTTGATGGCCTGAAAGTCAATGTTCCAGTTTCTGAAGAGTGCACCCTGTCAGTCACCCCATCCCAAGATGGTGTGAGTAAGTCGTTGAAATATGAATTGTGCATGAGCGGGTTAACAAAATACAAATACGCCCAATCCGTCAATACTTACTCAAGAATCAGCCCTGTTTTCTCCTACCCCAACACCAACAGTCTCTGCAGTGATGAGTTTCTCACGATCGAGGGTTTCTACAAATTGGAAGGAGGTACCACCAGCGCTGACTTGCTGGAACTTCCATCCACCGGTTTATCGCAATACGACGACATCCTCATCTGCGGCTATGGCGGTGGCGACACCATCAAAGGATCGACAGCCAATGATGTACTGGAAGCCGGCGACAGCGGAAGCAGCAACGAAAATGGAGCCACCATCTACGCCTACAGCGGCAGCGACCGTTTGGTTGGAGGCCCTGGAAACGACCAGCTAGATGGAGGTGATGGGGATGATGTGTTGATCAGCGGAGCAGGCAACGACATCCTGAATGGTGGATCGGGAGACAATCAATACCTGGCGGGTGCGGGCAAAAACTTTGTTATTGGCGGAACCGGCCTGGATGTTGTGTTTTTGGACCAGAGCAAAGCTGATGTGAGTGGATTGGCGAACTGCTCACGATCTAGCTGCCTAGTTACTTACAGCGTGGATGGACTCTCGTCACAAATATCGGCAACCGAAATTGAGGTGATTATTTTCCGAGATGGCCGCTACGACATCACCAGCTGACGGAGACTTCAACTCCCCCCAGCATCATTGAGCTTGAGCACCGCCATGAAGGCCTCCTGCGGCACATCCACCTTGCCCATGGCCTTCATCCGCTTCTTGCCCTTGGCCTGTTTCTTCAGCAGTTTCTTCTTCCGTGAAATATCGCCGCCGTAACACTTCGCCAGCACATCCTTGCGGATGGCACTGATGCTGGTGGAGGCAATGATGCGGCTGCCAATGGAGGCCTGCAGGGGGATTTTGAACTGCTGGCGGGGAATCAGTTCTTTCAGTTTCTCCACCAAAGCCTTGCCCACGTTGTAAGCCTTATCCCTGTGCACGATCGTGGTGAGGGGATCAGCCCGCTCGCCATTGATCAACACATCCAGGCGCACCAGTTCGTTCTTGCGATAGCCGATCAGGTGGTATTCCATCGACGCATAGCCTTGCGTACGCGTCTTCATCTGATCGAAGAAGTCGGTTACCACTTCCGCCAGCGGCAGTTCATAAATCAACGTCACCCGATCGGTGGTGATGTATTTCATATCGAGATACTCACCGCGCCGTTCCTGGCACAGCCCCATTAGCGCGCCGTTGTACTCATTCGGCGCATAAATCTCCATCTTCACGTAGGGCTCTTCAATCGATTCGCGCTTCTGCGGGTCGGGAAGGGTGGCGGGGTTATCCACCATCACCTCCGTTCCGTCGATCATGTTCACCTTGTAGATCACCGACGGTGCGGTGACGATCAGATCGAGGTCGTACTCCCGCTCCAGGCGCTCCTGCACGATCTCCATGTGCAGCAACCCCAGGAAGCCGCAACGGAACCCGAAGCCCATCGCACTGCTGGTTTCCGGTTCGAACTGCAGTGCCGCATCGGAGAGCTGCAGCTTGTTGAGCGCTTCGCGCAGATCCGGATACTGATCCGCCTCGGTGGGGAACAGGCCGCAGAACACCATCGGCTTGGCTTCGGTGTAACCCGGTAAAGCCTCATCCGCCGGGGCATTGAGCAGGGTGATCGTGTCGCCCACGCGGGCATCGGCCACGGCCTTGATCGAGGCCGCCAGGTAACCCACCTCACCGGCGTGGAGCTCATCCACCTTGCGCTGATCCGGTGCCATCACCCCGATCTCATCAAGCTCGTAGGTTTTCTTGCTGGCCATCAACAGCACCTTGTCTTTGCAGCTGATCCGGCCGCTCATCACCCGGAAATACACAATCACCCCCCGGTAGGGGTCGTAATAGGAATCAAAGATCAGGGCCTTGGTGGGCTCCTCCACCGTGTCCGCTGGCGGCGGCACCCGGTCCACCACCGCCTGCAGAATCTCGGGAACACCCAAACCAGTTTTGGCCGAACAGGGAATGGCCTTGCTGCAGTCGAGGCCGATGATCGCCTCCACTTCCTCCTTGATGCGATCGGGATCGGCACCGGGCAAATCGATCTTGTTGAGCACTGGAATGATCTCGAGGTCGTTCTCCAGCGCCAGGTACACATTGGCCAGGGTCTGAGCCTCCACCCCCTGGCTGGCATCCACCACCAGTAGCGCTCCCTCACAGGCCAGAAGGCTGCGGCTCACCTCATAGGAGAAGTCCACGTGGCCGGGGGTGTCGATCAGGTTGAGGACGTACTCCTCTCCATCGGCTGCCGTGTAATTCATCCGCGCCGCTTGGAGCTTGATGGTGATGCCCCGCTCCCGCTCCAGATCCATGTTGTCCAGGAACTGCTCCTGCATGTCCCGGTTGGCCACCGTGCCCGTGTCCTGCAGCAACCGATCGGCCAGGGTCGACTTGCCGTGGTCGATGTGGGCAATGATGCAGAAATTGCGGATGCGTGAGACGGGAGCGTCGGTCATGCGGTTGGCGAAATCCCGGCCCGGGCTAATTCGTTCGTTGATGCAATCCTAAGGAGCTGCCCAGGCCCACCACGAAACGGGGTGATCGGGCTGGGTCTTCCTCCAAGCTCACTCTCATCGTGTGCTTGTGCCGTCTGTGTCGCCATGGGTTCTTCTGCTGCTCGCAATCGGCGCCGAGGTCATCGGCACCTCCTGTCTCAAGCTCTCCGAGGGATTCAGCAGACCCGGTCCCTCCCTGGTGGTGCTCACCGCCTATGCAGTGTCCATGACCTTGATGTCACGGGTGGTGCAGGTGTTGCCCATGGGCCTCACCTATGCCCTCTGGAGCGGCCTGGGCATCGTGGCCATCGTGCTGATCGGCATGCTGCTTTATCAACAAACGCCCAGTGCCGGGCAGTTGATAGGAATGGCGCTGATTACAGCTGGCGTGGTGTTGGTGAATCTGTCGCCAGCAACATCAAACGGATGAGTCATTCTCGAGATCATCTGAAACCGAGCTGATCGCACTGATGCAACGCTGGCGACGCTTTCTCCTGATCACCGCCACGATTGCTGGGCTGGCGGTTTTTTTTCACCTTGCGCAAGTGCATGGGCTGGAGCCGATTCGCAATCAGGTGGAACGCCTCGGCGTCTGGGCGCCGATCGCCATCCTCCTGCTGCGAGGAGTGAGCATCCTCCTGCCCGCCCTGCCAAGCACGGCCTACTCACTGCTGGCTGGAACGCTGTTGGGTTTCGAGACGGGGTTCATCACGATCGTGATCGCCGATCTGCTGTTCTGCCAGGCGGCCTTCCTGCTGGCCAGACGCTACGGACGCGGACTCATCGGCCGACTCGTCGGCAGTGGCGCGATGGCCAGAATCGAAGGCTTCGGCCGTAATCAATTCCAGGGCAATCCCTTTCTGCTTACTGGATTGTTGATGACTGGCCTGTTCGATTTCGTGAGCTACGCCGCTGGCCTCAGCGGCACAACCTGGCGAGCCTTTGTCGTTCCCTTAGTGGTGAGTGTGCTGCTCAGCGATGCACCGATCGTGGCCCTGGGTGCAGGACTGTTTGATGGTGGTCGCTTGATCCTGGGTCTGGCCCTTTTGGGAATGTTTGCTCTTGCTGTAGTGGCTGGTCTGGTGAAACGCAGAACACAACACAATCAGGCGATGCACCCTTCCACAAGCACTCAACTGGATTGAATCCCAAGCAGTGCATCACTGCGGCGGCGAACCTGATCGAGGAGGTCAGCATCAGCGTTGAGGTCCTGTCCATAGAAAGGCAGCAAGCTGCGCAATCGCTCCTGCCAGGCCTGGGTGGCGAGTTGCTGCGAAAAACATCGGTTCAGAACATCAAGCATGATCGGAACTGACGTGCTGGCTCCCGGAGAGGCCCCCAGCAGTGCAGCGAGAGATCCATCAGCCGAGCTCACAACCTCGGTGCCCATCTGCAAGCGGCTTCCTTCAGGCGTGCGTTTAATGATTTGCACCCGTTGACCAGCCACCGAGAGGCTCCAGTCATCACTCTTTGCCGATGGAAGGAATCGCCTAAGTGCGTCGATGCGATCCGTCTCACTCTGGCGAAGCTGAGCAATCAGGTATTTAACAAGTGGAAGATTGTTCAAGCCCACCTGCAGCATCGGCACCAGATTGGTGCTGCGAACGGATCTTGGAAGATCAAACAGGGAGCCTGTTTTAAGAAACTTGCTGCTGAATCCGGCATAGGGGCCAAACAGAAGTGAACGCTTGCCGTCAATCCAACGGCTGTCGAGATGCGGAACCGACATGGGAGGCGCTCCCACCGCGGCTTTTCCATACACCTTGGCGAAATGCCGATCCACAAGGTCGGCGCGCTGGCAGACCAACCATTGGCCACTCACAGGAAAGCCAGCGAAATCGGCAGCTTCCGGGATGCCGCTGTTCTGCAACAGCGGCAGCGCCCCCCCACCGGCGCCCAGAAACACAAACGGGGTTTGAACCTGCCAGCTGCCGGATGGCCCCTGGAGCTGGATCCCCCAATCGCCTGAGGTCATCGCCTCGGTGCGTTGGCGCTTCAGACCCTTCACAACCGTGCCGTAGCAGATCTTGAGGGCCCCAGAGCCTTGCAGCGGGGCCAGCAGTGCACGGGTGAGGCTGCCGAAATCCACGTCGAGCCCTCGCTTGATCCGCGTGGCCGCAAGCGCCTGATCGCCTGATCGCCCCTCCATCACCAAGGGCAACCAGTCCGTCATCTCTGCAGGATCCGTGGTCCACTCCATGGCGCTGAAGGCGGGCAGCGCCTTCAGCTGCCGGTATCGCTGCTCCAGAAAAGCCACATCTTCCTGACCCCAGACCAGACTCAAATGAGGAACCTGATGCAGAAACGTGTCTGGCTTGAGGAGCCCCCGTTCTGCCAGCGATGCCCAGAAGGCGAGGCTGCATTCAAAAGCCGCATTGATGGCCAACGCCTTGCTGGTTTCGATCCGGCCGTCAGGGCGCTGGGGGGTGTAGTTCAGCTCACAGTTCGCCGCATGTCCCGTGCCCGCATTATTCGCCGCCGCGCTGCTTTCGAGAGCCGGCCCCTCGAGTCGCTCCACCAGCAGCAAGCGCAGGTCGGGATCGAGAGCGTGCAGGAGTGAGGCCAGGGTGGCACTCATAATTCCTGCGCCTACGAGCACAGCGTCGTATTGATCCAAAGGGATGACGGCGTCTGAACCCAAGGGTATGAATCGGTCAGCCCTGTGCTGCGATTACGCTGGGTTTCATAGCTTGATTGATCCATGAGCTCAGAAACGCTGCCACTCACCAGTGAGAACGTTGAAAAGGTGCTTGATGAGCTGCGTCCATTCCTAATGGCCGACGGCGGCAACGTGGAAGTGGTGGAAATCGATGGTCCCGTGGTGAAAGTGCGCCTGCAGGGTGCCTGCGGAAGCTGCCCCAGCAGCACGATGACCCTGAAAATGGGCATCGAGCGCAAAATGCGTGAAACCATCCCTGAGGTGAGCGAAGTGGTGCAGGTTCTCTGAACTCCGAAGCGTGCGACGGGCAGACGTCGCCCATGCATTGATGTCATTGAGCACGCCTGCAGTCCACCTCTCAAGCAAGGTAAAAACAGTGTGAGAGGTGAGGTGTAAAGCATTCCACCGACTCACTGTCATGACCTGGATGAGTGGGAAGGAGTTGAGGTGGAGAGATCGACACCCGAGTCAACCGGCGAGCTGAAGTTGATCGCCTGATGTGGGTTGGTTAACAGACCTCACGATGGGGCAAGAGTTATCTCTTGGCCTTTTCTTTCTAAAAGCAATCGTAGGTGGCTGTTACCAACCAAGGAAATCATCAGCCGCCTGAGCCTCCCCTGCCAGGACTCATAAAAGAGTTCGGATCAATTCAAAAACCCAAGACCATAGAGACTGAAGCAACTGAAACAGAATCAAGCCAACAAGGAATCATGTCAAAAGAAGCCGGTCGACAAATTGAGACCACTCTATGGCTGATTGAGACTCAAAAATATATGCTACTTCGTCCGACGAAAGGGGCTCTAAACCAAGAGAATGCAGCAACATAGACAACTCATTGACATCAAAAGAACGATCATCATTACGATCAATAGGCATCAGGTAAGCGAGCAAACGCTCTTCATCTCGCCTAAGGTATTGCAATTTTTGAATCAACAAACAAAACTCTTCAAAATCAACGAAGCCATTGCGGTCAAGATCCATACTCGCCATCGTGGCATCAAGCTGAGCCACCAAATGAGGCGACAATCGCCGACCCGAAAACTTTGCCGAAGATTGACTCTTGGTCAAAGCACGCGAAAACTCGCTTACACTCAGTACATCATCATGATTAACGTCAATGAATGAGAAAAGATCGCGGGCTTGATCCAGACAAGGTTGGTCTAATGGATACCTTTTGAGCAAGTGATGATCACCCGCTATGCGACACCTCATATTAAAACGGAAGTCTTTGAAAACCCTGAATGCAACTTTAAATCGACGAAGATGCTCTTCCGGTGTGACAATAGAATGCAGAGGAATCGGGATTAATGCTGGCAAAGCTTTGCCAGCTAAACGCATCACCAACCACGTCGTAAGAACAAAACTTAGTGTCAGAGTCGGCAAGCTTCCAATCAATAGTTCTTGCATCAATTGCAAATAGACAGCAACAATGGCACCGATCGACGCAAGAATCAGGCTTCGGATCGTGGGTGTGTGAAAAATCCCCCCGATTGCGATTGCCACTAGCAAACTATTGTATCCCCAAAGGCCATCTGAAATAGAGACCAATTCAACACCTTGACTTAGAGCTGTCATCATTCCCAGGAGTGATCCCCAAGCCCCTAAACCAGCAGCGATAGGGCTAGCAATCAAAACAGCGAGAAAAATCAAACAACCACTAAGCAATTCTCCATTCAAAAAGACTTGTCCAAAGCTTTTGAAGATACCCACGAAAATAGACTGCGCAATGTCAAGTGAAAAGCCCCTGCCAGTCATAATCTCCATTAGCTCGGGCGATGTATTGATAGCAGGAGTAAAGAAGAGCCACACAACCAAACAAAAGGGCAACGTAAGTGCTGGGGGATCGTTTCTATGAGAAAACCTTTTTCTCCATAGTTCAACGAGCACAGTTGAAAGGCCAGCCGCCAAGAGGACAAGAGCGATGACACCAAATCGATTGAAACTCGAATCAACGTTGATCAATGCAGCAGCTGCACAGCCAACCAGAGTGCCGTTAAAGCCATAAATCCCCTGATCGCGCAGGTTTGGACTCAAACCGAGGAAGTAAGCAGTTAAGTTGGCCGACAACATGGCAGCCAACACAAAAAAAACCGTTGATGGTGAATTAATCCAAAATGCCAAAAAAATGAAAAAACCACTTACCGGGTTATTAATGAAAATAACCTGAGAAAAGCTGCGAAAACAGATCGCGGAAAAGCCACGACTGGAAAGAATTTTTTCGAAAAAATTTAAATTTCGGGTGAGCGACGGAGCGGGAAGCAAAGCATTAAACTTTTCATAAATAAATTGAGAATCAGAATTCATCATTAAATCAGCAATTAGAGTACCGATCAGACAAAACATCAATTCCTGCTCGAAAAATTCCCAAAGAGACTTCCGCCAAAGTATTTAACTCGTCAAGATGAGGATTAATTTCACAAATTTCCCAGCAGCAAACACGCTGATCAGATAAAAGGGTTCTTAGCAAAAGAATAGCCTCATGCGCCCAAAGACCACCAGGTACAGGGGTGCCTGTTCCTTTACAGATCGTTGAATCCAGGCAGTCAACATCAAAACTAACATAAATCAAATCAACATCTGAAAGATAGGAAAGACAACGATTAGCAGCCGCAACTGGTCCCTCTTGTCTTACATCATTAGTAGTCACGATTGGGATATCGTATCGAGAAAGTGTAATATTCTCTGCAGGCTCGGTGTCTCTAACGCCAACATAGATAAGGTTATCAAGATTTATGGCTGGAGAACTCAATCCATGGAGCCCTTTCAATTCATCCCATAATTGTCTGGTCAGCGAATCAATGTCGTTAATAGCCTCAGATTGATTATCATGACCAGATGCTATAGCAAGTGGCATCCCATGCATATTACCTGAAGGTGTCGTAAAAGGTGAATGAATATCTGCGTGAGCATCAATCCAAATCACTCCAAGATTCTTCTCTGGGTGAGCCCGTCGAATGCCAGCAATCGTTGATGCCGCAGTTGAATGATCTCCAGCGAGTACAAGTGGAAAAGTATCATTCTCCAAACTATTGCAGACCAACATCGCTGCATCCTTCATTACTTGAGTAATGACCTCAATATGACGCGCATATGGAGTAACAATGTCTGCTTGTATTTTCGAGGCTCGTGCTAGAGAAGAAGTATCGTTAATATCAACCATTATTTGCTCACATGTGGAGCGTAAATCATGCTGCTTTTTAATAGCTTCCTTCAGCATCTCGATCCCGGCACCAGCGCCAGGTTTTCCAGCTCCAAGATCACAATCGACTTCCAACAATGAAATTTTATCCAATGTTAATGACGAACTAATCTGGACTAATTTCTTTTTCAATAACTTTAAGTCTAAAAGGGAAATGTCAAGCGAACTTGCCTGTTGAAGCAGGGCAAGAAATTCAGCAGTATTGATCTCACCATTTTTATCGACGTCTAAAGAGTCAAACAAAGCCTGAAAAGCATCCGTCATTTTGTCCGCATCAAACAATGACATCAACGTTGAGAACTCTGCGGAACTTAGAGAGCCACTGCCATCCGTATCAATCAGTTTAAAGATATCTCTGAGGAGTTGATAAGGCCCTAACTCTGGTTGCTTTTGGGCCCACTCTAAAAACTCATCTCGACTGACTAAGCCATTATTTTGCATCAGATTATTGAGCAACAACATCTCATCATTAGCTAAAATATCTGTCATTGACGCAAACACTTGCTCAAGCTCTTTTGACGTAATAAAACCGTCACCATTAACATCAAAGAGCGAGAAAAGGGATGACAGTTCTTTTGAATTGACCACCACGTTCGTCGATACACGCCTAAACAAGATTTACACCTAGAGGAATAAAAAAACTAGTACTTGCTGCTACATTTTTCTTTTTATTTAAGAAAGGAATGACAACCTCTGTAAAGCAGTCCAGACAAAGAAGCGGGCTAAATCTAAAATTCAATGTTACAGGCCTTCTTAGCTTAATGAAATTCAACGGCACTCTGATCTCCCTAAAAGATATTGTCAACAAGCTCGATCGACCTTGTCGCTGGGTCCACAAAGGAGCCTATGAAATTGCCATTTTCGAAGATGAGGTGAGCAACCTAAAACTCAATTGGTGGCCATCGACCGGAGAGATTAGGCTCGTTGGAGACCCCGAAGTTCGAGACGATGCGGTAAAGAAGTTGACACAACTCTTGGCTGAAGTGGCTTCCTGATGTGGACACACTCCTGCGGGGCAATGAAACAAATTCTGCAAACTTGATGACAGTCGCCAATCGGATTGAAACCTGGAATTCGCCCTTAGAACCAACAACCCATGGGCCTCAAAGCAGGACACAGACCTCCGGCTGCTGCCCGAACCCGGCAACAACAATTTGAAGGGCAGCATTGGTTCCCTGAGCGGCTATCAAATCAAAGAAGCCAGGTTCACTCCGTACATGCGCTGACGTGCAACCAGGACACTGACGCAAGCGGTTGGCATGGCCATCTTTGGTGTAAGTCGGTGACCGCATGCGCCGGACCATCTCAAAACGCTTCAAGTTCCTGCTCATTGCCTCGGTTCTGGCAATCGCTCTGTTGTTGGGCACACGCGCGATCGTGCATCGCGGCCCCAGTGCAGAAACGATTCACTCTGACGCGGTTCAGGAGGTGATGGAAGGCGCCACAGGCCTGGAGGCCGTCGAGCCCTCCGAGGAGCTTGTCGCCAAACACCCGTTCATCTATGCGGGCATTCATCTCGACAAGATCTACGAGCTCAATTTCAACTCGCGCACCTTCACAGCAGACGGTGAGATCTGGTTGGAGTGGCTTCCCGAGGTAGAGGAGCTGCTTCAGCGTTACGACACTGACCCCGCCGATCTGATCACGCTGACCAATCGCATTGAGACATGGGACTCCACCTTTGAGCCGGACGCGGCAGGACCGCGGGCGCTTTCAGGGGGACGACATCAGCTGCTCTTCCACTTCTCAAGTCGGTTCTACGACGATGCGGTGGACTTCCGTAGAGATCCCTTCGATGTGCTGAAGGTGCCGATCATCATCGAGCTCGACCCTCTCTGGACCTCCCACAAATACGCCGATCTACGTCTGCTGCCGTTGCCATCCAACGACAATCTTGTCGGAGAGCTGGGCTCCCTCAGCGGCTACCAACTTCAGGGCGCCAGTTTCACACCATTTCTGCGAAGAAGCTCCAACAAGCTGGGCACCTGGTATCGCCCTCATTTCAGCCAGGTTCGCTTGGAACTGACATACCAGTCGAATCTGTGGCCAGGGATTGTGAATTGGATCATCCCCCTGATGATCATCAATTCGATCGTGCTGATGGCGCCATCGGTCGAGGGAACCCTCTCAGATGTGCGACTTGCGATCCCTTCAACGGCCCTGCTCACTCTTATTTTTCTGCAGCAGTCGTACCACGCATCCCTGCCAAAGCTTCCATACACCACCTTCCTTGATGATCTCTTCACAACGAGCTATCTGATCGCCATGGCTCTGTTCGCATTGTTCACATGGGGATACAACGCCTACATCGCTGCACCGGATGAGCAGAAGGCCAGCACCATGCGGCGGATCAATCAAGCCGACATGCGCTTCCAGTACCTCTCCTTATGCCTGCTGGTGCTGACTGCTGTCATCAGCTGGGGGAGACGATGAACCAATGCATCGCGACTGCGACGCGGAGAGGCCTACCCGGCCTGGTCAGCCTGCTGAGCTCGCTGTTGCTCCTCAGCTGCGGACAACGAAATGGGCCGCAGCAAACGGCGACGATCCGCGTGGGCATCCTGCACTCTCGGACTGGCACCATGGCGCTCTCCGAAGCCACGGTGGCTGAGGCGGAGCGTCTGGCGATCGAAGAGATCAATGCTGCTGGCGGCCTCAAGCTCAACGGTCGGCTCGTGCTGGTTGAGCCCATCGAAGAGGACGGCATGTCTGACCCCGCCGTCTTCGCTCGCAAAGCACAACGGATGCTGAACGACGACAAGGCGGTGGCAATCTTCGGTGGATGGACCTCCGCCAGCCGCAAAGCCATGGTTCCGGTGATGGAGGCGAGTAACAGACTTCTGTTCTATCCGGTGCAATACGAGGGACAGGAGTGCTCTCCTGCCGTGGTGTACGGAGGATCGGTGCCCAACCAGCAATCCGAACCAGCCTTAGGCTGGATGCTGAACAACCACAGCAAACGGTTGTTGCTGATCGGCTCGGATTACGTCTACCCGAGAACAGCCAATCGCATCATCCGCGCACAGGCTGAGCGCGAACAAGCACGTGTACTCAAAGAGCACTACCTCCCGCTGGGGAGTGAAGCTGTTCAACCGTTGATCGCGGACATTCAAGCCGCTCTCAACGCTGGGCCAGTTGCCGTGGTGAATACCCTCAACGGCGATAGCAATATCGCTTTCTTTCAGGCCCTGCAAAGGCAGGGATTGAATCAGCGTTCCGCACTCAAGGTGCTCAGCCTTTCCGTGTCGGAGGAAGAGGCGGTCGCGATCGGACGACGCAATATCGCCGGCACCTACGCAAGCTGGAGTTATTTCCAGAGCCTGCAAACGCCGGAATCCGCCGCTTTCGCGCAACGTTTCCGGCAACGCTATGGCTTCCACCGCGTGATCAACGACCCGGCGGAAGCCGGATACAGCTTGGTTCACCTGTGGGCTCAGGCGGTGGAGACCTCCGGCAGTGTCGAAACCGACGCTGTACGCCAGGCGCTCATCGGCAGCCGTTTTACAGCGCCCCAGGGTGATCTTCAGGTGAGTTCCAGCCTTCATCTGAAGAAACGGTCTCTGTTGGCCAAGGCAGACCCCAAGGGGGGATTCAGGGTGCTGGAGGATTTCGGAGTGATCGAACCCAAGCCCTGGAATCCTGCTCTTCCAGAATCAGCGGGGGCGACCTGCGATCACCGGGATGCCCCCCTGATCAAGGAGTGATCCCAGGTGGCTGACTTGAAGCAGGAGGCGGACAGGTGCGCGTCTTGAAATTGCAGGCATAGATCGTTGAGGCCTGCCAACTCAAGGGGATTTCGAGCAGATCGCGGGTCCCGGTGATGCCCTGCACCAGGAACAGCACTGCCGCCAGCACATTGGCGGTGACGTGCAGACGCCGCAGGCGCAGGTCACGCAGGATCTCAGGCTGGGCGCCGAGAGAAAACAGCATCAGGCCCACCACAGCCACACCGGACCAGTAATGGGACTGCCAGAAGGCTGGAGAGAGTGGATCGTCAGAGAGTCGCCAGACCTCTGGCTGCGCCCCGAGACCGAGCACGCCGGCCCAGGTGATCAGTACAAATGCAAGACGAAGCACAGGCGCCTTCGACACCCAGAGCGCTGCCAAACTCACAAGTGTTCCTGTCAGCACAAGCAACAACTGCGCAGCCCTGGCGGCTCCGCCGTGAAATGCCATCAAGGGCTTGTCAGTCGCAATCGCCACGGTGAGGGCCACGAGCACGACCAGCACCACGCCTACCGACAACCAACGGCCAAGGTCGCTGTGTTCGCGGCCCACGGTGGGGGGGCACTTCAGCGTCTTCAAACGACGCGCTCGGGTCTGCATCGCCAATCGCACGACGATGCCGATCAAGGGGTAGACGATCACCACCGCCAAAACGGGGTGAAGAATGCCGAGCCAGTCAACGGTCGTCATACCGATCTCTTCACACCTGCAACGTAGCCACGGTGCCAGCCTGCATTTACGAAACGACCGAGCCCACCCATCTGATCGCATGCTGAGAGATCTCTGCCCAGCCCTGAGCGGCAAGACGTACTTCAACTACGGAGGGCAGGGGCCCTTACCCGATCCTTCTCTGGACGCCATCACAACCAGCTGGAAACGCATTCAGGAGCTGGGTCCTTTCACAACGGACGTCTGGCCCTACGTGAGTGCAGAAGTGAACAGCACCCGTTCTCTGCTGGCGAGAATCTGCGGCGTCCCGCCCCATCGCCTGGCCCTGAGTGAGAACGTGACCAGTGGCTGCGTGCTGCCGCTCTGGGGATTACCCATCCATGAAGGAGATCACATCCTCATCAGCGACTGCGAACATCCCGGCGTGGTGGCGGCATGCCTGGAACTGGCGCGCCGGCAGCGCCTCACCGTGAATTGTCTGCCGGTGCGTCAACTGCGGGGAGGGCGTAACGATCAGGCTGAGACCGATGCCGCCGTGCTGGAGGCTCTCGAGCAGCACCTCACGCCGCAAACCCGCTTGGTGGTGCTCTCCCATCTGCTGTGGAATACCGGACAGCGGATGCCGATTGCCGCGGTCGCCGACCAGCTCCAGCAACACCCAGGCCAGGCGTTTCTGCTGGTGGATGCGGCCCAGAGCATGGGCCAGATTCCAGTGGATGAGGCCGCCGCTGCCGCAGACATCTATGCCTTTACAGGACACAAGTGGGCCTGTGGGCCCGAAGGACTTGGGGGCGTCGCTCTGTCGGAGCGCGTTCTCGAGGAGTCCAATCCAACCTTGATCGGATGGCGCAGCCTCCGCGATGAAACCCGCGCGTCCCTCGACGATCCCCATCCTTTCCACGCCGACAGCCGTCGTTTCGAGGTGGCCACCAGTTGCGTGCCTTTGATGGCAGGACTGCGTTGTTCGCTGAATCTGCTGGAGCAGGAAGGAAGACCAGGCCAGCGTCTGGAACGGATTCGCCTTCTCAGCGAGCAGCTCTGGCAACAGCTCTCGGATGTTCCAGGGGTGATCCCCCTGCTCGATGGCCCTCCCGTTGCAGGCCTGGTGAGCTTTCAACTCGATACGACCAGCACCACACTGAAACCGTCTCAGATGGTGAAACGACTGGGAGATCAACGCATCTGGATCCGCGACCTCGCCGATCCAAGCTGCCTGAGAGCCTGCACCCATGTGTGCAGCAATGACAACGACCTGCGACAACTCGTCGCCGCTATTCAACACGCACTAGTTACGCACGCGTAACGCTTTAGAGACGCAATTGTTCTTGATTAACTTCAACTTGCATGTGCTGATCCATTGCCGGAAACCTTTGTCAGCCAGCCCATTCCCTGGCTCACTGTCTCTTGCGATCCTTTCCGCATTTCTGATGGAGTTCGCCATCGGCGGCCTGATCCTCGTGGCCATGCTCTGTCTGGTGCATGGCCTGCTGTTAGTCCTCAGCGAGAGACTGACGCACCTCGGCCTCGTGCTGATGGGATCGGCGGCGGGCATCAATCAAACGGCGAGCAACACCGGCAGCTCACTAAAACGCTCTACGTCCTGCGCCACGGGCTGAACCAAGGAATCACCGTGCCTGCCCAACTGAGCCACATGCTGGTGCAGAACATGCTGAAGCTGATTCCCCTGACAAGCCTGGGACTGCTGATCGGTCGGCGCACCTGCCTGGATTCTCTGAGCCTTGTGATCGAAACCTTCAGAGAGACATGAGCGAGAGGAACGCCTTGACAGATTGACGCAAGCAATAAAGAACTCAAGCACCCTGGGGAATGGAAATCCAAGCGATAGTCACCGCAATCGTGCAAAACACGACCATCAACAAGGGCCATATTTCATCAAGAACTTCCAAACGATGCGAGAGCTTATTTTTAGACTCACCTGGCGCCATCACATCTAACTCAGCATAACGACGACCAATCCAAATCAACAAGATAAAGGCAACCAGTGTCACCAGATAAGCGATGACATACACCTGATCGAGGAATGTCAAAAATGGCAGATCTGGCAACTCATCACGATAAACCTGCTGAAGAAAGACCAGAGTAAGCAAAACGGTAACGGGAATCCCAGCTCTCGCATCCTGTTCATCAGGACGCACTTTAAAAACAAGCAAAACCATCACCATCACAACCACCAAAGGCAACATCAACCTCCAAAAAGCCGACCAAGCCGATGTACCAAAAGTGATGTCATAGACAACAAGACTGTAATCCCCTTCAACACCACCCAGCCCAAAATTGGTGGCGTAATTATGCCGATATTCCGCGATAGACCAACCACGACTGAGCCAGCCAATAATCCCCGTTCCCGCATACAATCCCATCCCACTATTTTGAATATCCGGCTCTATTCGAAAGTTTTTATAGCCAAATAGACCATCCACGTCATCAACCTCAATCGCAATTGGAAGACTAATTGTAAGAAACGGGAAATGACGGAAGCTCGTTCGATCAATGTAGAAACGACCGATATAGGTATAGAGCTGGTAATAATCACCATTGTCCAATTGCACTGGATCTTGACGGACGGGTGTTAGTACTGGATCAGCATCAGACAGCAGGGCATTAATCAACTGAACCTGTTCGTGCAATTGAACATCTTCAGCATCAAGATAGTCCTGCAAAGATTGATCCCAACGCATCCACACATATCCGTTCGACGAAAAGCTTGGAACGCTTAAATCAAGGTCGTATGTGCTGTTCGCATAAATACCAAGCTTGACATGAAAGCGTGCCTGCTCGAGAGCCTCCATATCCTCAGCCGACTCCAAAGGGCCGAGAGATTCACCCCGTTGAGACGTCCAACCATCACTTGGCAAACGATTGGGAGATGTCGTGAGCGCCCTTGATGCTGAAGACAATCGCAATGAATCCCTTCCACTGATGTGATCGACGTTTAGATTGGTAACTGCAAACATCGCCAATCCAGCGGCCATCACCACGGCAGCCATGGCAAGGATGTTCCACTTAAAGCGTCGTAGTCGAGTCATGAAAAAGAAATTAATCGTGAACAGTCAAAATCTCTTGGTCCAAAGCAAAAAGATGTGGCCTTGGCTGATTTCTGCACTAACTCTTGGCCTAAGTCTATCCACGACGATCACTCCTGCCCAACTCAAAACGAATCAGCAAACCGAGTCTCAAGATGATGCATTGATTATCGGACAGTCAATACCACTGACAGGACCTTCCGCCGAACTCGGCAAGAAGTATCACGCTGGAGCCATGGCATGGCTCACACACATCAACAAACAGGGGGGAATTCACGGGCAAAAAATCAAATTATTAAGCCTAGACGACCAATATGAGCCTCAACAGACAATTGTCAATACACAAAAACTAATTCAACAACCAGACCTAATCGCTTTATTTGGTTTTATCGGTACACCGACAAGCAAAGTCGTATTGCCAATTGTCGAACGCGAGCGTATTCCCTTCGTGGCTCCACTCACAGGTGCTTCGCTGCTACGAGATGATGACCTTAAAATGGTTTTCAACATGCGTGCAAGCTATGCACGAGAGATCCAAGCGATTGTCAACAGCTTGGTAAGAAATGCACAACAAAGAATTGCCGTCATATATCAAAATGATGCATTCGGAGAAGACGGGCTGCAATCGACTCTTGCCGCCCTGAAAACACATGATCTCAAGCCTCTGACAACCGCAACGGTGGAGCGCAACTCTGCGAATGTCAGACGAGCTGTCAACACAATTGCAGATGCAAACCCCAATGCTGTCATTATTATTTCAGCTTATGTAAGCTCCGCTGCCGTCAGCAAAGCTCTTCGCGATAGAAGAATGAACGTTCAGATTATGAATGTTTCATTTGTAGGAACCGGTGCCCTAGAAGAGGCATTGCCACCAGGACAAGCGAACGGAATTGGCATCAGCCAGGTGGTGCCCTTTCCCTGGAATCGATGGATCCCAGTTGTTTCAAGGTATCAACAATTAATGCGTAAATACAATCCAAACGCCGCTTATGGATTCACAAGTCTGGAGGGATTTATTGCCGCGCAAATGCTTACAATAGCTCTTGAAAGAGCAGGCAAAAATCCTTCCAGGGCAAAACTGGCAAAGTCCTTAGAATCGATCCAAAATCTCGACCTCGGTGGTTACACGATTGACTTTGCAAGTGATGATCACCAAGGAAGTGATTATGTCGAATTAACTTTTCTCGGCGCACAGCAATGGGAGCCCTGAGCCTGGGCACAACAATCATTCACCATCCTTAAGAACTAAGGACTAGACTTTGCTCATCGAAACTTAAATCACTCAAGAGACAATTGAATTCTGCTAACCCAGGCTTAACATCTAACACTTTCCTGAAGCTTGGGCGCTGGAAAGCAATACCGGCCTTGTTCTTATTGCTGTTAACGCAATTTGCACTCAGCCAGGGCTGGCTACCGTTGGTAAGTTTTTTGATTGCTGGTCTAGGAATCATTCCGATTGCACTGCTTTTGTCAGAATCCACGGAAGAAATTGCAGAGCATAGTGGTTCAACCATTGGTGCGATCCTCACCGCACTGTTCGGAAATTGTGCCGAATTCATCATCGCCCTAACGGCACTCCGGAAGGGCCTCGTTGATGTTGTCAAAGCAAGCATCACTGGAGCGATTCTCTCCGACCTCTTACTCGTCACCGGATTGGCCATGCTGATCGGCGGTTTGCGCTACAGCGAACAAAGCTTCCAGCCCACAATGATGCGCACAAATGGTGCTGCCATGACTCTCGCAGTGATCGCGTTAGCACTGCCTGCATCATTAATCAGTACGTCAGGAATCGACAATCCACAGGATATTCACGGCCTCTCGATCACAGTTGCAGCAATTCTCATCGCCATTTATTTACTAACGCTTGTCTTCTCACTGGCCACCCACAATCATTTATTCGATCCGCCAATTATCATTGACAAAGACAATGAGAACGTTGAAGCCGAAACAAGCAGCTGGAAAACATTAAGACCCTGGTTAATTCAATTGGTAGTCAGCACTGTAGCTCTCGCATACCAATCTGAACAATTTGTTGTTGCATTGGAGCCTGCAACTGAACAACTAGGTCTTAGTGCATTATTCACTGGTGTCATCATCATTCCGATCATTGGTGGCTTTTCCGAGTATCTTCCAGCGGCGAGAGGCGCCTTGAACAATCGAATGGACCTTTCGCTTTCCCTGGCCATGGGATCAAGCCTTCTTGTTGCATTATTCATGGCCCCAGTGCTTGTCATCATCGCCAATTTCATCGGACAACCGATGGATCTAGACTTTGCATCTTTCGAAGTAATCGCCCTTGGATTCAGCGTTTTTATTGTTAATTTAGTGGGAATGGATGCGAAGTCAAATTGGCTTGAAGGTGTACTCCTTCTTGGCACTTACACTATTTTTGGAGCGGCTTTTTATTATTATCCCTCTTGAATTTCAAGACAGTCCATAGAGACGCAGTGCTTTTTCCGCCTCTTCTCGATCGTCAAAATGAATCTTTCCAATGTCCAAGATTTGATAATCTTCATGCCCCTTTCCAGCGATCAGAAGAAGATCATCTGGACGGGCTTCACGAATCGCATTAGCGATTGCAGTTGAGCGGTTCACATCTACTGAAAACTCCGTACCAGTGGGTAGGCCAACGACAATATCTTCAAGGATCTGGTTTGGATTTTCAGTACGGGGATTGTCGGAGGTGATGACAACCCGATCAGCCAACGACGCTGCTATGGATGCCATCTGAGGTCTCTTTCCGCGATCCCGATCACCGCCACAACCAAAAAGGCAGACAAGCCGGCCTTTAGTAAAAGGTCGGCTTGCAAGAAGTGCATTGCGCAAACCATCAGGGGTATGGGCGTAGTCAACAATCACAGAAGGATGTTCATCGATCATGGCTGAGCCCTTAACAACGACCCGTTCCATCCGTCCTGGCACACCCCTGAAGGAGGGAATCGAAGCCAGCAGCAGACCCAGTGGCAGTCCCTGCTGAAGCAGGGCACCCACGGCCTGCATGAGATTCATCAAATTGAAGCGACCCACCAACGGAGAGTGAAACCGGCCTTCACCGAGAGGTGTCACCAACAGTCCATCCACGCCCGCGGACGTCATCCGCAGATCGCCCATGGTCAAATCAGCATGGGTTTCAAGACTGGAGCTCCAGCAACGTTCCCCCAGTCGATCCGCCAACTGCCGGCCCCAGGGGTCGTCCGTGTTCACGACCGCTCTCGGCCCCTCACCAACCAAGTAGGGCGACGCGAACAACCGTGACTTGGCCTCGAAATAGGCCTCCATGGACGGGTGGTAGTCGAGATGGTCCTGAGTGAGATTGGTAAAGACGGCTCCTGAGAAGCGACAACCAGCCACACGATGCTGATCGAGAGCATGGGAGCTCACCTCCATGGCGGCCATCTGGGTGCCGGCCTCGAGGGCTTCCGCCAGCTGTGCTTGCAATCGATCCGCTACCGATGTCGTGTGCGTGGCGGTGAGGCTATGGCCAGGCCAACGGTTCACCAGTGTTCCAAACAAAGCAGCAGGCTGGCCACACGCCTGGCTGAGATGTTCGATCAGATGGGTGGTGGTGGTTTTTCCATTGGTGCCCGTGACACCGATCAACCCCAAGCGTGTGGAGGGCTGCTGCCAGAACGCCGACGCCAGCTCCCCGGCCCAGACGGACACGGGATCTGGCAACACGAGAACCGCGTCTCCAAAGGCCGGTGGATGGGACGCGGCAGCCTGTTCTCCGATCAGAACGGCAGCTGCGCCGGCCGCCAGCGCCTGCGGCCAGAAGCTGCCTCCATCCACCCTCTCTCCTGGCAGGCCGATGAACAAACTCCCCTTTCCAACGCAGCGGGAATCACAGGTGAGCGACGTCACCGTTGCATTCGCCAGACCAGAAGGAACAGGCAAACCCGCGGCCTTGAGCAGAGCATGGAGCATCTGCGTCATCACCAACCCCTGCAATTAAGAGATTGTTCTAGTCCGATCCCAGAGCACTGGCGCAGACCCGTTGCAACCAACTAAACAGTCCCTCACCACGAAGGCGTGGAGAGACCCTCGGTAATGGACTGCTGTCCAAAGCCAGGACAGGCACCTCGAGTTCGTAGAGAGCCTTCAATCTGGGGTCAAACCCAGGGGCATCAATATCCTCCACCCTCAGCACCAGAGGGGGGAGCACAGCCATGAGGTCCAGCGCTTTCAGGCGCTGTTCGAGCCCCTCGCACAGGCAGCAGCCCTGGCGGCTGTAAAGCGTCAGTACGCGGGGCGTCGGGTCAAGGGTCATGAGCGATCAGTCGGGAACAGGATCACACCCGCAGGGGGTGAAGGGGTGGCAGCGACTGATCCTGCGCAGGGTGAGCCAGCCACCTTTCCAGGGACCATGCTTCTCAATGGCCTCCAATCCATAGGCACTGCAGCTTGGAATGAACCGGCAGCGGGGTCCGATCAACGGCGAAACAAAGCGGCGGTAAAAGCCAATCAAAGCGACGAACAACGCAGCCATCGCCATCGAAATCCGATGCCCTAGCGCAGCCATTGCATATCGATCGAAGTGAATGGACCTTCATAATTTAGTGACAGCACAGAAACCGTTTTGCCGCGCAGACGCTGGATCCAGCTCTTGCTAGCTCTGCTGTCGATCGGGATCAGCATCTGGCTCCACCTCCTTCCCATCGCGCAGGCGAATGAACGCCTACCTGGCCAGGCCAACCGCATTGGCGAGCTCTGGAAACTGAACGCGTCGCGCTATCCCTGCGTACCAGCTGACACGCTCCCATCCAACGCCTTTATCCCGCCTCAGGAGCGGAAGGAGCCAAAACCAATCCCCGTTGGTGTCAATATTCATGTGAATGAAATACCGCAAATATCAGACACTTACAATCGCTTTCAAGTGGATGGCCTGCTGACTTCCACTTGGTGCGATAGCCGGATTATCAGCGAAATCCCTCAGGGCGAAGCTGAGCTTATTTTGTTCAATAATGCAGCTGAAAACTGGCTGAGCGAACATTGGTCGCCACAACTTGAATTCACCAACCGAGTGAGTGAAGCCTTTTACCAGACTCAAACAATTGCACTGAGAAGCAATGGATCCGTCGAGCGAACTGCTCGCTTTGAAGAGCAGCTTGGATCCGAATTCAAACTCGAAAAATTCCCATTTGACCAGCAGCTTCTCAAACTCTTTGTCCAGTCCTTCTCCTGGGAACAGAGCATTGTGAAATTGGTGAGCCTTGGAGATGTGGTCAGCCTGAGCAGAAACGCGAGGCTACCCGAATGGAAAATCAAAGACCTTCGATACGTAATCAAAAACCACGATGATCCTGAAAAAGGCAGTAAAGAATTTTCGCGATTGTCATCCACCATCACCATCAGTCGCCGCTCCGGCTACTACATCTACAAAATATTCTTACCCCTAGGAATCCTCACCTTTACGAGCATATTTTTCCTGGCCATTCCAATTGATGCCTTCGCAGACAGGATGGCATTTATTTCGGGGCTACTCTTCACAACGCTGGCCTACCAAATCATTATCGCAAGCTCTGTTCCCCGAGTTCCATACCTCACACTTGGCGATACCTACACGATCTTTCTATTTACATTCATGATCTCAGAAGTTTTTATTGCTTACCACATCTCACAAAATCTGAGAAAAAATGGGAGCGAGCGTGTTCCAGCAATTGAGAGAGTGATGGAAATCTTTCTTCCGATCATCTTCATCACATCCCAGGCTCTTTTCATCTGGCTTGCTCTGAATTAGTCACAACATCAGAAAAGGGTTACTCTAAATGCTGATCACGAAGATCTTTAATTCGACGAGCAATAAAGCCAAATTCATCAGGACGCTTTCCAAGCGCATCATTCATGTTCTCACCATTCAACATGCGCATGACTCCGAACAGGGGCCTAAGGATCACTCTTGAAAAAACCTTGTTGACCAACAAAATCACGGCCACTGACAACCCACCGATTGCGGCAACCAAAAGTAAAGCGAACCGGCTCGGCGCTGGGAGGCCTGCATCTTCCGGCAGCATCACAATCTGAGCACCAACCACATCACCCACTTTCCAGCCAAAACCTCCCTTTCTGCCATACACCCTGAGTTGGCTGCGGGGGGCACGCTCAGGAGTTGAATGACAGACAAGGCAACTTTCCTTGCTCAAACGAATTGGTTTTGCAACGAAGTATTGATGATGATCACTACTGGTTTTCAGAGATCCACTTAACTCCTTGAGCGATGGATCATCCATGAAACGACGAATTAAAACTGCTTCCTCATCGTCCGCCAAATCGGCCGGACTTGTGGGATTGAGGGATGCCTCCCGATACTGGAAATCCTCATAGGCATGATTTAACTTCAAATATTCAAAAACCTTCGTTGCCGAGTAGCTGGGAACAGCCGCAGGAAGAAAGGCTTCATCAGAGACAGCGTTGATGGGAGCAATGATCGGATTGACCTTTCGCGAGGTGTATTCGCGAACTGACAGCATCACATCCATGAATTGGGTGGCCTGGGATTTCACGTATTGCCTTGCGACAGCCGAGTAGCCCGCAAGCACCAACACCACGGCAAGGATCAAGGCGATGAGCTGGACACCCACAAACCTCAAGAGAAAGTCGGTGGCAACGGATCGGGTAGGCGGGCTAGTCAAGACGTGACCCGAATTTTGATTCGCGATGCTAACGAAGGTCTAGAGTGGCTGGTTCGCGCTCATGCGCGGCACACACCCAAACAACCTTCCCTATGTCTCGTTACCGCGGCCCTCGTCTGAGGATCACGCGGCGCTTGGGAGACCTCCCCGGTCTCACCCGGAAGGCCGCAAAGCGGTCCTATCCCCCCGGTCAGCACGGCCAAGCCCGTCGCAAGCGCTCTGAATACGCGATCCGTCTCGAAGAGAAGCAGAAGCTTCGCTTCAACTACGGCGTCTCCGAGCGTCAGCTCGTGCGTTACGTGAAGAAAGCGCGCGCCCAGGAGGGTTCCACCGGAACCAACCTGCTCAAGCTGCTCGAGAACCGTCTCGACAATGTCTGTTTCCGCCTCGGCTTCGGTCCCACCGTGCCCGGCGCCCGTCAGCTGGTGAACCACGGCCACGTGACCGTGAACGGCCGCGTCACCGATATCGCCAGCTACCAATGCAAGCCAGGCGATGTCATTGCCATCCGCGAGCGCAAGTGCAGCAAGCTACTCGCCGAAGGCAACCTGCAATTCCCAGGCCTTGCCAACGTGCCCCCGCACCTGGAACTCGACAAACCCAAGCTCAACGCCAAGGTGGTGGGACGCTGCGAGCGCGAGTGGGTGGCACTCGAAATCAACGAACTGCTGGTGGTGGAGTACTACTCCAGAAAAGTCTAAATTTCAGCCACTGCCTCGTTTTTTAAACTCCACGAGACTCTTGTCCCCCGTCAATCGACGATGGCGGACAAGAGTTTTTTTATTCAGATTCTTGACGATTCAAAGCAGTCAGTCACTCGGCAATCTTGAAAGACTGCTCCAAATGGCTCACATGTTTCTCCAAGGTCGATTCTCTTCGCTTTAATTCGAGCTCGCGCTCGTAAGCCCTCTCATCCATCTGCGCTCTACCGCCATTCATCATCTCTGAGTAGGTGAGAGCTCTCGGTTTTTCCGGGGGCAGAGGAGGGGTAATGTCGCTCATTCGCAGAATCCACTAGCATTAGACACCGATAGGTGAAATTTCAACCAGATGCCGCCAAGTTAAGTTTATTTTTATCATCAGATCTAGCATTCGACACAATCCACTCACAAAATTCGCGTCGAATCCATCACTTCCAGGCCATACACCAACGAAGGCTTTTTTCTTGACCAGCCCCGTAACCAAAAACCTGTCAACATCGACGCTGAGGCGCATTGACTTAAATATCAAGCCCTTTGTTCAGAGCAATGACGGAATTGCCGCATGGCAGCTTGCTAATACAATTTTACCCTTAATTGCATTCTGTGTTGCGATTGCGAAACTTACAGAAGAGCTAACGCTTGCCTCGATAATATTAACTCCGATAGTATTCATTTTCATCATACTATTTTTAAGCAGAAGTTTTTCATTGATGCATGACTGTGGCCATCACAGCTTATTCAGGTCCAAAACGTCCAATCGTATTGCTGCCTTCCTTTTAAGCATTGTCCACGCAATGCCACATCATCCCTGGTCGAGAGGTCATGCTTTTCATCACAAACATAATGGCAACTGGAATCGATACAGAGGTCCATCAGCACTTACAACGCTTCGCGAATACGACAAGAAAAGCAAAAATTCAAAATTAATTTATCGAATCTTACGTCATCCGTTAACCCTGTTACCAGGAGGCTTCTATTATTTAGTCATCAAGCCAAGAGTTGCGCTACTTCTAGGACTTTTTGAGCTGATCGCCAAGGCACTTGCGGATGGGTGGAGCAATCTTGTGGCAGGGAGAACTTTCAGACCAAAAGTTTTCATTGCCAATCACAATTCAAGCTTCTTTTACACGAAAGAAGAAGTTTATGACACCGTTGCCAATACAATTTGCGTCTCGATAGCATGGTGGTTGATCGGGAGCGCAATCGGCTACTGGCATTTTTGGATTTTGTACACCCTTGTCATGAGCGTTAGCGCAGCAATCATGATCGCCGTTTTCTTTATTCAACACAACTTTCCTGGTTCTTATGCGAGCGGCGAAGACAATTGGAGTTATTTCAGAGGAGCTGTCGACGGCTCCTCATTCTTGATCTTGCCTCCGATTCTCAATTGGTTCACCGCTGATATCGCTTATCATCATGTCCATCACTTATCAGAAAGAATACCGAACTACAGCTTACGCATGTGCCACGAAGACAATAAAAGTAAATTCGATGGCGTCAAGCGACTTCAACTTAACCAATTTTGGGAATGCTTCTCATTAATCCTTTGGGACAATGAATCCTTCAAGCTTGTTTCAACTAAACGCTAAAGACAAGATACTTTTCGACAGTGAAATTGCAAAACTAATCCAGCATTATTTTTAGCATGAGACCGAACTCATCATCGAATGAGATTGGCCTTGAAAAAACCAAGCCCCAAGCCAAATCCCTTGGGTTTGTCTTCCAGGAACGTGATAGCTAGTTCAAAATCCATTAACCCCACTTCTTCGATGACTTCTCGCGAGACTTTGCCCTCACCTTGTTCGAAATAGCGAGCATGAATCAAGTCTTTGTTTTCACTCAGAAAATTGACAATTTCACTGAGAACATGATCTCTCCACTCATCTTTCTGGGACTGCAGCAGATTCTCAGCCACAATGATGTCTTGATACGGTCTTGACCCTAGTGGGTTCCTGATCAGCGGTTTCCTAACCTTCGAACAGAGTGCAACCACCCCGTGCAGCATCCCGCGACCGCACCGGCTGATGCCACCCGTGCAATCCATCACGGTGAAAGCTTCGCGGATGACACCGGCACGGTGATGCCACCGATTTACGCCACCTCCACCTTTGCCCACGGCAATGTTGGTGGATTTGACTACACCCGTTCAGGCAACCCCAACTTCTGCATTCTTGAAGGCGTGTTGGCTTCTTTGGAACGGTGTGACCACGCCACGGTGTTCGCCTCAGGCGTGAGTGCGATTACGGCCATCGCCTCCACTCTCCAACAGGAAGATCTCGTGCTGTGCGAGGAAAACCTTTATGGCTGCACCGTGCGTCTGTTCGAACAGGTGTTTGCCAAATTCGGTGTGCGCACCGAATGGATCGATTTCACAAATCCCTCGGCGCTATCAGCGATCGCAGAACGTCAGCCCGCCATGGTCTGGCTGGAAAGTCCCACCAACCCGCTGCTGAAAGTGATTGATCTTGAAGCGGTCTGCAGCGCAGCCCATGGAGCAAACGTGCCTGTTGTGGTCGACAACACCTTCGCCACCGCCCTGGTGCAGCGCCCTTTGCAGCTCGGTGCCACGCTCTCGCTCACCAGCACCACCAAATACATCAACGGTCACTCCGACGCCCTCGGCGGTGCCGTTTGCACGGATTCCCCCGAATGGCACGAGCGCATGGTGTTTGCTCAGAAAGCCCTGGGACTGATGCCATCGCCCTTCGATTGCTGGCTGATCACCCGCGGCGTCAAAACCCTGCCTCTGCGGCTGCGCCAGCAGATCGCGAACGCAGCTGTGCTGGCCGACCATCTTGCCGACCATCCCCAGGTGGAATGGACGCGTTATCCCCACCGGTCGGACCATCCCCAACAGGCTGTCGCCCTCAGGCAGATGCAAGGCGGTGGAGCCATCGTGACGATCGGCCTGGATACCAGCCGAGAACAGGCCTACGCGGTATGCAAAGCACTGCGCTGGTTCACCATGGCAGAAAGTCTGGGGGGCGTGGAGAGCCTGATCTGCCATCCCGCCACCATGACTCACGCCGCTGTGTCTCCTGAAGTGAAACGCAAGCTGGGCATCAGCGATGGCCTGATCCGCCTGTCAGTCGGCTGTGAAGACGTCGCCGATCTGATTGCCGATCTCGATCAGGCTCTGACGACGTTGTCATGAGTCCCCGCGATCTAATCCATGATCCTTGTTGGCAGGGGCACGATCTCGGTCACCCCTTGCCGGACTCCACGCATGCGGTCTCGGTCGCGTTGCCTCGCTGGAGCGACGTGGTCGCCTACGAGGAGAACGATCCAGCCTGCCGCGCAGTACTTCGCACGGTTTACCCACGCTTCGGACTGCATCCACTGGTCAGGGAACTGGCGCGCCTAGCCCAAGCGCAAACCGATGCATCGGAGGGTTGCAGCACCTGGCCCTACTCCACAGAAGCTGCTGCTCAGGCCGCCGCCGCCCATTGCCGACGGCGTGTTCGTGATGCCGAGACGCAAATCAAATACGTACGGGGGCTGGCTTGCCTGATCGCCAACCAGGCGGCAACCCCTGCGGCCAAAGCCTTCTGGCAACATGCCGGCCTGGGTGCCAGTTCTCGCCAAGCCGCCATTGCTTTAGGGAAAGAGCACTGCCCCACAAACACGCGAGGCCACTCTGCTCGCGACACTATTCGCAAGCGGCTTGCCGATATCTATGGCTGTGGGACCGAGTCCATCAGCCTGCGTCCCTCGGGCATGGCTGCCCTTCACGGCGCCCTCAGCCTTGTATCGGCACTTCATCCTGGCCGCCCGACTCTGCAAGTCGGCTTCCCTTATGTGGATGTGCTGAAACTTCCACAGGTGGTGTTTGCCGGAGCCGAACTGCTGAACGACAGCTCCCCTGCCGCCATCGGCGAGAGTCTCGATCGCCTCAATCCTGCAGCGGTAGTGGTGGAGCTGCCCAGCAACCCGATGTTGCAATGCGTGGATCTGATCACCGTGGCAGAGCTTGCCCATGGGCGCGGAATCCCGGTGATCGCCGATGACACGATCGGATCGTGCCTGAACATCGACGCACTGCCTTATGCCGATCTGGTGTTTAGCTCCCTGACGAAAAGCTTCGCAGGTCGAGGCGATGTTCTGGCCGGAGCCCTGGTTGTGAGTCCTCGTTCCCGCTGGCATCAATCCTTTAGCGCCGCCATTCATCAGGCACCAGCAGTCCTGGGGGATGCCGATGCCCTTTGCCTGGAGGAGGCCAGCCGTGACGTGCGCGAACGCATTCCCCGCTTGAATGCCAACTGCACCGCTCTGGCTCAGCGGCTCAGCCATCACGCCGCCATCAAGAGAGTCCTACATCCCAGCCAGTGCCGCACGTTCGAGGCGCTGCAGCGGCCGGGATCGGGCCACGGTTGCCTCTTGTCGTTTGAACTTCATGGAGGCCTTGAGGCCGCCAAACGGGTGTATGACTCCCTCTCCATTAGCAAAGGGCCCAGCCTGGGCACCTCCTTCAGCCTGTGCTGTCCTTACATGCTGCTGGCCCACTACAGGGAGCTGGACTGGGCCGAATCCTGTGGAGTCCCCCCTCACCTCCTGCGCGTTTCAGTGGGACTTGAAGATCCCAATGAACTCTGGGAGCGGTTTGCCCTGGCGCTGGCTGCCTAGAAACGAAACCGAAGAATCCCGATCACCGCTTGAGTCTTGAGATCCACCTGAGTTCCCCCAATGCCAAGCCGAGCGCGGCGCTGGGAACGCGTGATGGTGGCGGTGGCCTTGGGAGTTCTGAGCTGGCCCAGATCCATCCAGCGGTAGGACAGATCCAGCGCAATACGATCACTCAATGGGATCGCCACACCAGCCGTGAGCAGCGTGGCCAACGACTGACTTGTGCCCCCCTTGACCACAGTTTCGGCACTGGGACCTTTAGCAGGGAAACCAAAGGTGATGTCCGCAATCGTGATGGATGCAGCGCCCACACCTGCCCCTAGATAAGGACGGACACCAATCACTTCCGGCGCGTCGACGAGAACCACGCCAAAACCCGCCAGGCTGCGGCCGGACGCCGTCACAGGCTGATTCGAACCCGCGCCAAGAAAGTTGGCCTGCCCCTGCCAATCCAGTTGTGGGGACCAGTTGACCAGTGCCTCAGTCCGCAACCAGGAGGTCCAGCGGTACCCCAGGGCAGCGTCGAGGGTGGGACTTTGCCGGAAAGATCCCAAGGCTCCGAGTGGTTGGCCATCCTCACCGGATCCACATCCAAATAAAGCCGGTGGCGTTGTCGATGCACAGTCCTGATCGCGAAGGCGCTCCGTCTGCGGCCACTGCACCCCAGCTCCGAGCCTCAGATACAGGCCACGATCAGCATCATTTTCCGATGCGGACACCGGAGTCGGAATCAATGCCAAGGTTGAACAGCCCAGCGCACAGCCAATGGCAGGGGCAATGCAACGGGGCAAGGCAAGAGTCAGATACACGCTTCAATCTTCAGCCATGTCGCACTGGTGATTTAAGCCGTTCAGGCACTTCAAAGTCTGAATAAGTCATTAAGCGACGGAGCATCCCTTCTTAGCCATTCCTAAGTTGGTCAACTAGGGCTTTTTGCGTTTCCACCATGTCCCGCGTTTACGCCGACAACAGCCAGGCCATCGGCAACACACCCCTGGTGCGTCTGAATCACGTGACCAAAGGCTGCAAAGCCACCGTGCTCGCCAAGGTAGAAGGGCGCAACCCCGCCTACAGCGTGAAGTGCCGCATTGGCGCCAACATGATCTGGGACGCTGAAAAGCGTGGGGAGCTAACAGATGGCAAGGTAATTGTTGAGCCCACCTCAGGGAATACCGGAATCGCCTTAGCGTTCACCGCAGCGGCCCGCGGTTACAAGCTCGTACTCACCATGCCGGAGTCGATGTCGATCGAGCGTCGGCGTGTGATGGCCGTTCTCGGAGCTGAGATTGTTCTCACCGAAGCCGCCAAAGGTATGCCCGGGGCCATCGCCAAGGCCAAGGAAATCGCTGACAGCGATCCAGCCAAGTACTTCATGCCTGGTCAGTTCGATAATCCGGCTAACCCGGATATCCATTTCAAAACCACTGGCCCTGAAATCTGGAACGACTGCGACGGAGCCATTGATGTACTGGTGTCGGGGGTCGGCACCGGCGGCACGATCACCGGCGTGTCCCGTTACATCAAGAATGAGGCTGGCAAAGCCATCGAATCTGTGGCTGTGGAACCCAGTCACAGCCCTGTGATCACCCAGACCCTCAACGGTGAGGAAGTGAAGCCAGGTCCCCACAAGATCCAGGGCATTGGCGCTGGTTTCATCCCCAAAAACCTCGATCTCTCCATCGTCGACAAGGTGGAGCAGGTCACGAACGAGGAATCGATCGCCATGGCTCTGCGCTTGGCCAAGGAAGAAGGCTTGCTTGTCGGCATCTCCTGCGGCGCGGCGGCGGCCGCCGCCATTCGTCTGGCTCAGCAAGACGACTACGCCGGCAAAACTATCGTGGTGGTGCTGCCTGATCTAGCCGAGCGTTACCTGTCTTCAGTGATGTTCGCTGAAGTCCCCGCTGGAATCATCGAGCAACCTGTCCCTGCCTGATTGATACTCAAGACTGCCCTTAAAACATCAAAAAAAGCCCCGAATGAATCCGGGGCTTTTTCATTGATTGTTTCTACAGCAGTGCTGCAGGCCAATCGAAATGTATCCACCAAAGATGAACTGACGGCGATTGTCATTAGCAACAAAAAACCCCCGGAATTCACCGAGGGCTTTAATTCACTTAGCCTGAAAAAATCAGAGCATCAATCAGCCAAATACAACCGTGTTGCTGAAGTTCACAAAATCGAAGAGGTTCTCACCGTCGAACTCGGCGGTGAAAACATCCGCATCGACACGCAGACCTTCACGGCCGTTGCCAGTGGCAACGACGGTATTGAATTCGGCAAAAACAGGATTCAGAATTTCTAGCTCCGCACCATCATCGGATGCGAAACTTTCCAGTCGGATGCCGTTTCTACCACCTTCATCGGGGATGTCATTGCGGTTGTCAAGAGCCCAAACGGCTTCAAACAGTGCATCAATCTCACCACCGCCAAATTGCTCAAGGCGGAATCCATAATCATCGTTACCATTGGCTTGAGAATTAATGAATTCAGCAAAAATATTCCCCTGATCTTCCTCACTCAGCTTGACACCTGTACCACCAGGATCAGTTGCTAATCCATTGAGTTTGGCATTACCGTTGTTGTTGGCGAATGTATCTTGAACCTCAATAAAAATACTGCCTCTACCTGCCTCATCAAGGTCAAGACCTTCATCAAAGTTACCGTTGATTTCACTTTGACGAACTCTGATCTCCAGCCTTCCGGCACCAGCCTCATCGATATCTAGGCCGTCGTCAGTGTCATTCAGGTCAAAGGGACCGTTGTCGTTAAAAGCCGATCTGAAAACGTCTGCAGCAGCAAAGCCTTTACCAGTTTCATCAAGCTCAAAACCATCAGCGCCGTTCAGAACGAACGCACTGTTTTTAATGAGAACAGTTGCGTCACCAAAACGACCTTCATCAACGCGGAAGCCGTCACTGTCGCTAACGCTGTCCTCCCAGATACCGTTCTCTGCAATCTCCGAACCGAAGATTTTAACGAGCAGGCTTGCATCGGAATTAGCGCCGGCCAAGTCATCTTTACCGCCCGCTGTATCGCCGCCTTGGCCAGTAGCACCTGCCTGATCATCAATATGAACGCCGTGGTCCCAGAAACCCTCAACCTCAACACCTTTGAACGTAGCCGAGATAACTCCATCGGCATCGCCAGGAACGTCCAGCTCAAATCCATGCTGGGAGCGACCTTCATTACCGTTGAGCTCAAGATCTTTGATCTTGACATTTCCGGAACTACGAGATGTGATCAGAGCAACGCCCTTTCCATCAACGGCTGCACTGACGCCCTCATAAGTCTGGAAAGTATCGCTGGCCACGATCTCGGAGCCATTGCCCACAAGAACGAGATCACCAGTTCCGGTGTACTCAAGGCCACTGGTCAATTCAATTTCGCTGTCTGCCGCGAAGATAATCCTGTTCCGATCGAAGCCACCAGCGTTGGCCGCTTCAAAAGCGTCTTGAAGCTCAGCCTCGTTGGAAACAAAGAACCGTGCCATGAGAGAGGAAACATTCCAAACCGCTTCAGTATGTATTTGAGAAGAGCAGAGGAGAAGAAGAGGCGATTAAAAATCGTTTAAATAGCGCTTAAAACCCCCATCGCCCACCTTCGCACCACAAAAATCCTCTCTTTGCTCAACGAGAGCGCTTCATAATGCCGGGCCAAGATAGTAAGTCTTTAAGTCCAACCGCTCTTACCAAATCCTCCAATGGCGATCAAATCATGAGCCAAAAACAGCCCTAGAGCAGGTCAAGTCTTTGCTCGGGAGTTAAATCTTCCCAATCAGAGGCCGAGATTCTTGCAACCACGCCTTGGGGGCAATCCACATCGCATCGCCATACGAATAAAACCGATAATGATTCTCCACAGCTTGTGCATACAGGCTCAACAACCTCTCCCGTCCGATCAGAGCGCTGACAAGCAGCAAAAGTGAACTCTTTGGCAAATGGAAGTTCGTTAGCAGTCCCTGCACCACTGAAAAGCGATAACCAGGCTGAATCACCAGATCAACAGGTCCCTTCAGAGGCTGGAGTTTGCCTCCTCCTGCTTGTGCTGCCCCCTCCAGTGCGCGAACACTCGTGGTGCCAACGGCGATGACCCGCCCCCCCCGCCTGTGGCATGCCTCCACGGCGGCCACAAGCTCAGACGAGACCTCCACCCACTCGCTGTGAAGGCTGAGGTCTCGCAGATCTTCGGTTTCCACTGGACGGAAGGTGCCCAGCCCCACGTGGAGCGTCACTGAAGCGATCGTCACTCCACGGGCACGGATCGCCTGAAGCAGATCATCACTGAGATGCAGACCTGCCGTTGGTGCAGCAACCGCTCCAGGTCGTGATGCATAACGCGTTTGATAGCGCTCCTGATCAGAGTCGTCATGACGAGTGATGTAGGGAGGAAGGGGCACCTCGCCATATCGCTGCAGCAAGGCTTCGATCGCGATGGCATCGTTGTAGGTCGGAGGGAACTGGACGATGCGTCCGCCACTAGCACTGTCGCTCGCCAGAACTTGAAGGGGCAGCGAATCCTGTTCCAGGGCTTCTAGCCAAACCTGATCTCCTGGTCGCAACTTCTTAGCAGGACGTGCCAGGCACAACCAACGTCCTTCTCCCCTCGGTTCCAAAACCAGCAGTTCACCAAGTCCACCTCCCGAGCGCCTCACTCGCAAGCGGGCCTGAAGAACCCGAGTGTCATTCACCACCAACAGATCACCGGGCTGCAGTTCGCTCTGCCAGTCCCAGACCGTTGCATGCCGAACCTGCGAAGAAGACTCCTCCAAGGCAGGAACCATGAGCAATCTCGCGGCGTGCCGCGGCTCAACCGGCCTCTGAGCGATGCACTCCGCAGGCAGCTGGTAGTCGTAGGCGCTCAGCAGAAGATCCCTGGGATCAGCCACACTCTGATTCGATGATCACTCCATCGTGCCTGAGGGGTGGGGCGACGCCCCGGGCGGCTCCGTCGGGATGAAATAGCGAACGATCGAAAACACTCGACTGTGATCATTGGCGAGTGCAGCAAGGAGGCTGAGTGCCCGCTGGTTCAGCAACATGGCATCCAGTCGATCGCGCGGGATGGCCAACGGCATCACCACTGTGGTGATGCAATCCGATCGCAATCGCTCTGTTTCCATCACGAAGTCGCAGAATGGACCGATCGTCGAACTGAACGGACTCTCCAGGAGAACCAGGTCCAGGGCTCCGGTCTCCAGACCGGCGTAGCGATCCCAGGCCGAACTGATCGGACCGGCCTGTTCGGGGTTCGCCAACACGATCACAGCCGTAACGGAATCAGCAAAGGAGCAGGCGTAGCGCACGGCTTCAAACGATGGGCGGCTCAGAGCAGCCATCCAGACGATGGCATGGTGGCCGAGGGGAGGATCCCTAGGGGGCAACTGGAGCGGACCCATGGCCTCATCCGGTGCGATGGCCTCATAAACCTCCCGATAACGGTGTCGGATCCCGGCCAGCCCCCACACCAGCAAGGGGATGGCAATCACCACTGTCCAGGCGCCCTCGTCAAATTTGCTCACCACAATCACCAACAGCACCACAAAGGTGGTGAATGAACCCAGGGCGTTCATTGCCATGCGTCCCTGCCAACCCTCACCGCGCAACCGCCACCAACGCCGCACAAGCCCCAGCTGCGAAAGCGTGAATGCGCTGAACACCCCAAGGGCGTAGAGATTCACGGCAACCGTGGTGTCGCCGCGACACACCAGGATGATCGCGGCGGTGATGCCCAACAGCACACCGATTCCGTTCTGATAAACCAGGCGGTCGCCTTGCCAGCTCATCTGCAATGGCAGGCACCGGTCTTCCGCCAACATGGCCGCCAGCCTGGGAAATCCTGCAAATGCCGTGTTGGCCGCCAGCACAAGAATCAAGAGCGTGGCGATCTGAAGCACCCAGAACAGGACACTGCCGGATCCAAACACTCGCTGGCCGATCTGGGCGAGAACAGTGATGTCGGGATTGGGAGCAATCCCGTACATAAAACCCATCCCACTCACCGCAAAAAACATGGCGGAAAGCAGAAGGCCCATCACCAGGAGCGTCTGACGCGCATTCTGGGCAGCTGGCTTCCGGAACACCTTCACGCCGTTGGCGATGGCTTCGATACCGGTCATCGCTGAACATCCCGAACTGAAGGCCCGCAGGATCAAAAACAAACCGATGGGCTCCATCCCTGCTGTCAGAGGAGGTGCATCAGGAGTCCAGCCATGGTGAAACATGAGGTCCTTCAGGCCTGCAACGCTGAGCAGCGCGATCATCACCACAAACGCGTAGGTGGGTACGGCAAACACGCGGCCAGCCTCCTTCACACCTCGCAGATTGGCCCAACCCACCAGCACCAGCAGCACCAGGGCAATCGGAACTTCGTAGGGCAGAAGACTCGGATCGAGAGATGACAGCGCCTGGGTGCCGGCCATCAAACTCACGGCCGCTGTGAGGGTGTAGTCGATCAGCAGCGCTGCTGCGGCCACCAATCCCACATTGCGGCCAAGGTTGTCGCGCGCCACCACATAGGAGCCACCACCATTGGGATAGGCCGCAATGGCCTGGCGGTACGACAGCACCACAATCGCGATCAAGGCGATGATCGCCATGGTGATCGGCACCGACAGGCGCAGGGCCATACTGCCGCCAAGGATCAGGATGCCGAGTGCAGCCTCCGTTGCATAAGCCACCGACGACAACGCGTCTGATGAAAGGATCGGTAACGCCTGAATGCTGGGCAGGCGTTCGCTTGCACCACTCGAGCGCGGCAGAGGACGACCGAGAAGACGGGAGAAGATCGAAACGGACACAGGTCCATCGAAGTCACTCAAAGAGTGGCAAAAGTCTTGGTTTCACGCCGACCACAGAAAAGCTGAGGGAACGCCTGTGCCTGGATCAGAGGGCCAGGCTTTCCGGACGGGTTTCAATCAGCTCAGCCAGATCCTTGAGGAAGGCCGCGCCATCGGCGCCGTAGATCACCCGGTGATCCGCCGTGAGGTTCACCTGCATCTGCCGTTTCACAGCGATGGAACCGTCTTTCCCTGCCACCACCGTTGGACGAGACGCGGCGACAGCAAGGATCGCACCGGTTCCAGGAGGGAGAATCGCGTCAAAGCGATCCACACCGAACATCCCCAGGTTGGAGAGAGTGAAAGTGCCCGTGCTGTATTCCTCGGGCTGCAGCTGCTTGCTGCGAGAGCGCTTCACGAGATCACCCCACTGACGTGAGAGTTCATAGAGGTCGATGCGATCGGCCTGACGCAGCACCGGCGTAATCAAACCGCCATCTTCCATAGCCACAGCCACGGCCACATTCACATCGGCTGGATAGGCCATCCCTTCCGCAGTCGTGGCGGCATTCACCTGGGGATGCCGCGCCAGCGTGACGGCGACTGCCTTGGCCAGAAGGGCGGTCATCGTGACCCCCTTGGGCTTCACCTGCTTGTAAAAAGCATCAAGTTTGTCGGTGGTGATGGTGTAGCCCACCCGGAAGCTGGGCACGGCCAAGCTGGCCTCCATATTGCGGTTCACCGCAGCCTGCAGGGTGTTGAAAGGCACCGTCTCACCCGGCAGTCCGAAGCTGTTTCCGGCGGGAGCACTGGGCGGTGCGGGCACGGCTCCGCCAGAAGACGCGGCGGGTGCCGTTCCTTCACCCACTTGGGGAACGGACACCGGCCGGCCAGCGGCCCGCTCAACGTCTTCAGCCTGAATGCGGCCTTTGGGACCACTGCCGCGTACCAAAGAGAGATCCACACCCATCTGGGCGGCGAGTTTCTTGGCACGAGGGCTGACGATCAGACGCCCGGTGCTAGTCGGCGCAGGTGCGACTGGAGGGGCTGGCACGGCAGCCGGGGCCTGCGTGGTGGGAGCAGGCGGCGGGGAAGGAACTGAAACAGCTGGAGCAGGGACAGATGCTGAAGCAGAGGCCGTTGGGGCACCGGTTGACGCAGCAGCTGGAGCACCAGCGGGAGCTTTAGCCTGCGCCTCGGCGATCTCCGCTTCTGACTCAACAATCAGTCCGATCGTTTCACCCACCGGGGCCGTACTGCCAGCAGGCATCAGCACTGCAGCCAGGAACCCTTCGTTGAAGGATTCCACATCCATATCCGCCTTGTCCGACTCAACGACAAGAACGGACTCACCCCGGGCAACCTTTTCACCAGGCTTCTTGAGCCACTCCACGATCTTGCCCTCCGTCATGGTGGAGCTGAGGGCAGGCATGAAAATGTCGTGGGTTGCCAAAGCCGTCTCCGGATGGACTGAGTAGTAGGGGATTTTACGGGCCGGCAGACCGCGGCCCGTTCACTGGATCAACCCTGCTCGATCGCCTCGATCACCCCGTCGCGCACCACAACAGCCACCTGCATCTTGCTGACGAGGTTGTCACCAACCTGAACATCGCAGAAGCTCTCCAGCTGACCCTGTTCCACAATCTGTTCCATTTCAAGCTCACGCACCTGAGCCTGTTGCTGCAGCAGGTTGCGCTTCTGTTCCTCGAGCTCGGCCCGCTTGGCCGCCACCTGCTGCTGCACCTGAGCCACCTGCTCCTGAACCCGGGGATCAAGAGGGTTGGCGCTCTGACGGCGCACATCGTCAACCACCTGCTGGCCTTCCTGCTCCAATTGCGCCAGCTGCTGGTCGGTGGTGGCGATCGCCGTACTCAATTCGCGCTCGGCTTCTTCCTTCCAGGCCGGAGTCACCACAGCACGGACGGTGATGGAGCGCTTGATCGACAGGGTGGTGCCGTCGGACATGAGAGCCAAGAGGAAGCGCCAAGCGTCTCAGCCCGACGGCCAATGGTCAACCCAGGATCCCGTGCCAGCACTCAGCGCCCGTACAGCGCCTCAATCGCTTCCGAGTCCCGCTCAGTGATCCGATCGCGGCGTTGTTTCAGCGTCTGCGTTAACAACCCATTGTCGATCGAGAACGGTTCCACCAGAGCCACACCCACGAGGCGCTCATCCCCCCGAGCCCCCACCCGATCACTCAGCAGACGGTTGAGCTCTCCGCGCAGCAGTCGCCTCAAGCCCGGATCTCCTGGAGACCCGCCCAGATCCTCACCAGGATCAGCGATCTGATCACTGGCCCAGGCCCGCATCGCCTCGAGACGGGGCACAACAAGGGCCCCGAGCTGACGTTCGTCCTGTCCCACCAGCATCACCTGCTCGATCAGAGGACTGGCCACCAGGGTTTCCTCCAGGGGGCCCGGCTCGATGTTCTCGCCACTGCTGAGGACAATCGTGTCCTTGGCACGGCCGGTGAGTACCACCGACCCATCCGGGAGCAGCAGACCCAGATCACCAGTGTCAAACCAACCCTCAGCATCCAGCACCTTGGCCGTGGCTTCGGGTTTGCCGAGATAGCCCCGCATCACCTGGGGACCCCGCACCTGCACGACCCCCCGCTGGCGATAACCGAGAGGCAACCGAGTTTCGGCATCGAGAATTCGAAACTCGGTTTCCGGCATGGGCAATCCCGAGCTGCCTCGAATATTGCGCCAAGGGCGCCGGCAACTCACCACCGGGCTGGTTTCCGTCAGGCCATACCCCACGAGCAGTTCAATACCCACCGCTTCAAAGAAGGAATCCACGTGGGGAGCGATGGCGCCGCCACCGTTGATCGGAAAGCGCAGGGAACCACCACTGAGCTGACGTCGCACCTGGGGCCAGATCAGACGGGCGGCCAGCGCATGGGCCGGCCAGCGGCTGGAGGCCTCGGCAGCAGCGATGACACGATCCCGTTTGCGAACAGGGTCCAGCATCAGATTGCGACTGCGACGACGTGCCAGGGCATAGGCAGCACTGTTGGCCAGTGCTGCTTTCAACAGCCGCTGGCGAGCGGGAGGAAACGTTTTCAGAACATCATCGAAACCGGCCTGAACGGCCTCCCAGAGGCGAGGCACCGTGACCATCACCACAGGTCGAACCCGGGGTAGATCCCGTTTGAGCTGCTTAATCGTGGTGTAACTCTGCGAGCAAGCGCAGGAAAAAAAGTAGTACTCCGCGCTGCGTTCGTAGGCATGCCAAATCGGCAGAACGCTCAACACCGGATCACCTGCTTCGGGGCGAGCGACACAGGCCAGGCTGCGCATCTGATGGAGAAGGTTGGCGTGGCTGAGGGGCACGCCCTTGGGGCGCCCGGTGGTGCCGCTTGTGTAAAGGAGTGTGGCGGTAGTGCTGGTCGCGGAAGCGCGCTCCCTGGCGAGCAGTGGGTCCGGCGCCAACGCCAACTCGCCACGGGCTAAGAAGGCATCAAAAGAGAAAGCACCATCCGGAGCTTCTCCCTCCAGCACCAACACAAAGCGCAGTTGCTCTCGCCATGACCCAGGCAATTCGAGCCGTTGCAGCAGCTCGGCGTTTTGCACCACCAAAGCAACCGAAGCTGAATCCTTGAGGATGTAGCGAAGCTCTTCAACAGGTGCTGCGGCTCCCCTTACCGCATCGATGGCACCCGTTCGCATCAGCCCCTGATCAGCCACCAGCCATCGGGGACTGTTCTCTGCAAACAGGCTCACCACATCCCCCGTCGTGACGCCGATCCTGCGGAAGGCAGCCGCTGCCAGGCTGATCCTGTCGGCCAGCTCCGCGTAGCTGAAGCGCTCGGGGTGGGTTGCATGGGGAGCATCCACGGCGAGCACCTCACCGTGGTGGTCGGCGAGCCACGGCCAGACCTGATCGACACGCCCCAAAGACTCCACGTGGTGCTGACGAGCCAGGGAAGCCTGCTCGCGTGGAGTGGGACGCCAGGAAGCGTATGCGGTGGCAGTCACAGGACGGAATCGCAGTCGCCCAGGCCTATCACCAACCTGGACCTTCGGCAATCGCCGTGCTCGGAGTGTCCTTCCAGCGCAGACCAAACCGTGCGGCCATCGCCTCGCCAACCAGCGGTTGAACGTCCGAAACGCTCAACCCGGGAATCCAGTCGCTGAGCCGGCCGACGGCCCGCCCGGTGAGGCCACAGGGAACAACAGCCCCAAACCCATCCATGGCGCAACTCACGTTCAAGGCAACCCCGTGCTGAGTAATCCAGCGCCTGCACCCCACGCCAATGGCCGCCACTTTGCACTGATCAAGCCAGACCCCCGTCAAACCGGCGAGTCGCTCACCTCTGAGACCCAGCGAAGCCATCACATCAATCACCACCTGCTCCAGCTGACGCAGGTACCAATGCAGATCCGTGCAGTGGCGATGAAGGTCCAGCACGGGATAGATCACAAGCTGACCTGGACTGTGATAGGTCACTTCCCCGCCGCGATCAATGCGATGGAGGGGTGCTGGAGGTTGTTGCGGATCGAAGAGGAGATGACCTTCCGAAGCGCCGCGCCCAAGGGTGTAACAGGGTGGATGCTGCAGCAGCCATACCGCTTCTGCAGGCGGGTCGCCCCCTAAATCAGCCTCTTCCAACAGCCGACCCTGCCAGTGGCGCTGCCAGGCCCAGGCCTGCGCGAACGGTACCAAGTGAGCCGGCTGGAAAAGAAATGCCGCAGACCCTGTTCCGGAACCGGGCTTCGTCACTAGGTTGCCGATAGGACAAGGCACCGGAGGGATGCCATGAAGCTGTTGATCCATGGTCGCAACCTGGACGTGACACCTGCTCTACGCGACTACACCGAAACCAAGCTCGACAGGGCGATTCACAATTTCGGCGATCTCGTGAAAGAGGCGGATGTGCATCTCTCAGTGGCCCGGAATCCACGGGTCCCGCAGCAAACAGCGGAGGTCACCGTGTTCGCCAATGGAACGGTGATCCGAGCCCAGGAACGGAGTGAAAACCTCTATGCCAGCATCGACCTCGTGGCCAGCAAACTCGCTCGCCAGCTGAGACGTTACAAAGATCGCCACAGCGACCATCACCACAGCCACGGCCACAAAGCCAGCGAAACCCCCACAACGGAAGCTGTGCTCGACAACGAAGCCGTCGTCGAGTCACTCCTCGACGGGAAGGAGGTGCAATTGCCCAGCCCAGGCGTGCGCCGCAAATATTTCGCCATGCCACCGATGACCCTGGAACAGGCCAGGCAGCAGCTTGATCTGATCGATCACGACTTTTATGTTTTCCGCGACAGCGATAGCGGCGAGCTGCAGGTGATCTACCACCGTAACCACGGTGGTTATGGCGTGATCGAAGCGCGCGGCTGAACAACGAACCACTGACTGCTTTGCCTGTCCCTTGTGATGACCGCGCCAGCGCGCCGGCAGGACCTTCCGGACCTGCCCCCCCTGATTCATCAGGCTCTCCTCAACCCCCTGCTGCGTGAGGAGGACCTGCTCAGCCTTTGTGACGCGTCCCGTCAATACAGCTTCGGTGGCGTGGGAGCCAGCCTGATTCACCTTCAGACCATCCGCCAACGTCTGGGTGGAAGCGGGCCGGTGAGGCTGATTGCCACTGTGGCCTTCCCATTCGGTGCCCTTCCGGCCGACTTAAAGCAAGCCGAGGCTGAATGGGCTGCCGCGGAAGGTGCCGACGCCCTCGATGTCACCCCCAACCTGGCAGCGCTGGTGAACGGACAACCCAACGTCTACGCCGAAGAGTTGGCCGCGATCGCCTCTCTCGATCTACCCATGACCGTTGTTCTGGACGTGAATCAGCTCACCCGAGAGCAGTTGGCGCTTGGAGCCGAAGCGGCCCTCGATGCTGGAGCGGCCGCACTGCAGGCGGGCAATGGTTTCGGCGGCGCGGTCACGGCAGAACAGGTGAAGCAGTTGCGTCAGCTGACAGGGGGGCGTTGCGGCCTCAAGGCAGCCGGTGGCATCAAAACCCTGGAGCATGCGCTCGATCTGGTCGAGGCCGGTGCCACAGCCCTTGGAACAGGCCATGGCCCTGCCCTGGTTCAGGCTCTGCGGCATCCGGGATGAGCGGCGACAGACGATTGCAAGGGTTGGCCCTCAAGGTGGGCCCCCTTGGTGAGCACGACCGGCTGCTCACACTGCTGAGCGACGACGTCGGCGTGATTCGACTGGCTGTTCCTGGCGCCAGAAGACCCCGCAGCAGCCTGGCCGCTGCCGTGCCACTGACCTGCCTGGACCTTCAGGTCGTCGGTCGCCGCGGCCTGGCCCGGGTCCGTCAGCTTCAGGTGCAGCGCAGCTACAGCGGCCTCGGGCAGCGCCTGGACACCCTTGCAGCTGCCCAGGCACTCGCAGAGCTGGCGATCGCACTGGTGAGCTCAGATGATCCCGTGCCCGGCCTCCTGGATGCGGTGCTAATCCATCTCGAGCGACTGGACAACCTCAGCCGAGCCCCCGGTGAAAAGGTTGATCACTGCCTGGCACACGTGGTGCAGGCTGGAGTTCACCTGCTCGCGCTTGGGGGGTATGGGCTGCCACTTCAGGCCTGCTGTCGCAGCGGGGCGACCTTGACACCGCCGATTGGTCAGTGGGAGTGGCGATGCAGCGTCCTGCCGGAGGAAGGACTGGCCCTCGGAGCCTTGGCTGGAGCAACCATCCAGCTGAATCCATCGGAGCTAGCTCTCCTGCAACGTCTGCCAAGGGCAGAGTTGCCCCGCCGCAGCAATGGCGACCTCCTCGGGCCGCGACCGGTCTGGCTGAAGCTGCTTGCGGTGCTGGAGTGCTGGTGCCGAGTCCACCTGCCCCACCCGGTGCGATCCCTGACGATGGTTCGTGACTGCGTGAGCGCAGCCTCTTTGAGCGAACATGAGCCGACTTGATCAGGCCCCTTGAGCGGATCCTCCCTGAACAACCCGGAACCGACGCTTCCTACCGGAGGAAATCCCAAAGGTCCCCGTGGTCTGCAGACCGTGGTGCGCTTGGACGGATTCCGTCAGCTCTGGATCGGCCAGATCTTCTCCCAGCTCGCCGACAAGTTCTACATCGTGCTGATGGTGTACCTCATCGCCCAGTACTGGGTGACGAGCACCCCTCAGGAGAATGGGGCCCTTGCGGAAATCGCCACGGCCATCCGCATGGATTTCGAGACACGGGCCCAACGCATTACCCTCCTGGCCACCGGCGTTTATGTAGCCAACACCATTCCAGCAATGGTTCTGGGATCAGTGGCAGGTGTGTGGGTGGACCGCTGGCCAAAACGGCGCGTGATGGTTGCCTCCAACGGACTGCGCGCTCTACTCGTGCTCTTCACCCCGCTCTTTTTGCTTCCTGGCCCCCACTGGCTTGGCCTCAGCTGGGGCTACTGGGCCCTGCTGGTGATGACCTTCCTGGAATCCGTGCTTACTCAGTTCTTCGCGCCAGCGGAACAGGCAGCCATTCCCCTGCTTGTGCCCAAGGAACATCTCCTGGCAGCTAACTCGCTTTATCAGGCCACAAGCATGGGGGCCACGATCGTGGGATTCGCCCTTGGCGACCCCATCCTTCGCGGCCTAAACAGTCTGTTTCAGTTGGTGGGGCTGCGTGGCGGCGAATTTCTGCTCCTGCCGTTCTGTTACGGCATGGCTGCGCTCTGCCTCAGCACGATCCGACTGCATGAGCAACCCCGGTTCGAAGCTGTTGATTCCGTATGGAAGGAAATCGTCGCGGGTGTGCAGGTGTTGCGCGAACGGCCCTCCGTCAGAGCCGCCTTGGTTCATCTTGTCCTTCTGTACAGCTTGTTGGCAGCGCTTTACGTGCTCGCAATCAGCCTGGCCTCCGCAATCCAGGGGCTGGGCCCGACAGGTTTCGGGACCCTATTGGCGATGAGCGGTCTTGGGATGGCTATCGGAGCGGTCTTGGTTGCTCAGGTCGGCCACGGCTTCAGCCGTCGACGCCTTGCGGCCGCAGGGCTGGGAGCAATCACCTGGAGCCTGGTGCTTCTTGGCCAGCTTCGTGGAAACCTTGGCTACACCCTGGGACTTTGCAGTCTTCTCGGACTCGGTGCGGCCCTCGTTGCCATTCCCGCGCAGACCACCATTCAGGAAGACACCCCTGAATCGCAGCGGGGACGGGTGTTCGGGCTGCAAAACAACCTGATCAACATTGCCCTCAGCCTCCCTCTGGTTCTGGCAGGAGCCCTGGTGAGCAGCATCGGACTACTCCCAGTTCTTTGGGTACTTGCAGGTTTGGCCTTCATCGCCGCTGTGATCGAGCGTCCGTGGGAACGCTGCTAACTTCAGAACCAGCGCTGGAACGGTGCGGTGGGGCATATCGCCTGGCTTGGCAAAAAATCTCCGTTCTGCGGGAACGTCACTTATGGCCTCAGCACTACGAACGCCCTAAGGGAACGTGGTCACCAAATCAGCTTCATCCATTTCGCCAATCCCGGCGTACCTGGTAGCGACACCTCACTGCTTGCCAACGATCCGGATGTGAGCCTGCCGTATCTCGTCAAATCGCAGGTTTACACCATCCCATCGCCGGGGGCGCAACGGGAGCTGAGGGAATCTTTGGAGCGCCTGCAGCCCGACCTGGTGCATGCCAGCCTCACGCTGTCACCACTCGACTTCCGGCTTCCAGATCTCTGTCAGCAACTGGAAGTACCACTGGTGGCCACCTTCCACCCTCCGTTTGATGCCGGACTGCGCAATCTCACCGCTGGGACCCAACAGCTCACTTATCAGCTTTACGCCCCAGCACTGGCCCGTTTCGACCGGGTCATCGTGTTTTCCGATCTTCAGGCTGAGCTGCTGGCCCGTCTGGGCGTCCGCGAGGAACGCATCGCTGTAATTCCCAATGGGGTGGACCCTGACTGCTGGCGTCCAGACGATACGAATCTCTCCACGATCGGCAGCCCTCTCCGATCCGTGCGGGCACGCATCGGAGACCAGCGAATGTTCCTCTACATGGGGCGGGTGGCCACGGAGAAGAACGTGGAAGCCTTGCTGCGAGCTTGGAGGCTTGTGAAACCGGAGGGATGCCGTTTGGTGATCGTCGGTGATGGTCCTTTACGCACAACCCTTCAGAACGCATACAGCGGCAACGACGTGCTGTGGTGGGGCTACGAATCAGATCTGGCAAACCGGGTGGCACTGCTGCAATCAGCCGAGGTGTTCGTGCTCCCCTCCCTCGTGGAAGGCCTGTCCCTGGCCCTTCTGGAGGCAATGGCAAGCGGTTGCGCCTGTGTGGCCACGGATGCCGGTGCTGACGGCGAAGTGCTTGATCACGGAGCAGGAATCGTACTGAGCACCCAGGGGGTGACTACACAACTACGCACATTGCTCCCCGTACTCCGGGATCAACCCGTGCTCACCAGAGAGTTGGGACGCCGCGCTCGAGAGAGGGTCCTCGAGCGATACACCATGAATCGAAATATTGATGCACTTGAACGCCTCTACGCCGATGTGATACGGCATGAACCAATGGCCGCTTAACGAAGCGCGCGCCCATGCTCTGCTGCTGCAACCACCGCTTCGATCAGGGCGGACCGCACACCGGCCTGCTCCAGACGCCGAAGGGCCGCCATCGTCGTGCCCCCCGGCGAGGCAACCATGTCTTTGAGCTGACCGGGATGGAGTTCCTGCTCCTGCAGAAGGGCCGCCGTGCCCGCCAGGGTGCGATGGGCCAGATGATGGGCAAGAACACGGGGCAGACCGGCAGCCACGGCTCCATCAGCCATCGCCTCGGCCATCAACGCCACATAAGCCGGTCCGGATGAGGTGAGCGCGAGGAAGGCATCAAGTTGCGATTCCGGCAATTCGAGCACTTCACTCACAGGCTCGAACATCCGGCGCACCCATGCTTTCTGCTCTGGTGAGACGTCACGCCCCCATGCGAGCCCGCACAATCCTTCAGCCACCAGGCAAGGAGTGTTGGGAACGGCGCGCACGCAAACCCTGCTGGGGAAGGTGCTCTGCAAGCGTTCCAAGGTGACTCCAGCCAACACGGAAATCAGAAGCGGTGCATGTCCTGCAGGTGGAGTGCTGGCAGATTCAGCAACCCGATCAAGCTGCTGAGGCTTGACCGCCAGGAGCTGAACTGGTGCCTCCCATGCCTCATGAACACGAGGATCGCTAGCTGAAATCAATGTAATTTCAGAGGGCAGTTCAGGTTTCAGACGAGCCACTGACGGCTCCTGACCAACCACCGCGATCAAATCAGAACCCCGAAGGGAACCGCTTTCAACTAAAGGACGAACCAAAGCCTGGGCCATACGCCCCAGGCCGATCACACCGACTGAGAAGCTCACTGCAAAGGATCAAAGAGCTGTAGCGGTTGCAGACCAGGCAGGTGAAGGCGCGACAGTGGATTCAACTGAAGTTGACTCCATATCATTTTTGACAACAGTTGGAGTTGAAGCTTCTTCGTGGCTTGTGTTGGTCACGGTGACGCAGCTCGGTGCAAAGAGGAAAATGCTTTCACCGACACGCTCCTGATGACCGTCGATGGCGAATGTGCCTCCTGCCACAAAATCAACAGCACGCTGCGCCTGATCGGGCTCCATCATCGTGAGGTTCAGGATCACGGTCTTGCGTTCGCGCAAAGCTTGAATTGCCCTTGGCATTTCGTCAAAACTCCTGGGCTCCATCACTGAAACCTCCGCAGCGGTGGAACTGATTCCAGGCATGCCGATCACATTGGATCCAGTGAATGTCTGGTCCATCTCGAAAGGGTTGGACGAGTCGATAGGAGCTAGGGCACTGGATGGAGACGTCATCGTTTGAGGAACGTCCTCCTGCTCGCCAGCATCGTAGTCAAGATCATCGTAATCGCCGTCGAGATAGTCATCTCCTGCGACAACAGCACGAAGGCGAGAAATCAGCGACACCGGGATACTGCAGAACCTTGACCCTGAATAGCGCTCCGTTGAGTTGTGAGCAAGCGTGTACGGACCGATTGTTGCCTCAAACCGAGGACTGGCGAGGACCGAACAGCACAGAGCCAAGACGCACCCAGGTCGCCCCTGCTGCCGCGGCCTCGTGCCAATCTCCACTCATTCCCATTGAGCAATGCTGAAGCCCAAGGGAATTAGCCAGCTCACGGCACTCCCTGAACAGCTCACTGCGGTCTTCGGCCGCAACGCCCATGGGCGCCATCGTCATTAGGCCAGAGATCTGAAGGCCCTGCAGCGTTTGAAGCTCAGGCCAGGCATCCTGCAAGGCCTCAATCTCCCAGCCTCCCTTGGCTGGATCGTCCCTCAGCTTCACCTGGAGAAGCGCAGTGGGCAGCTGTTGCTCTTCAAGAGCAATGCGCGAAGCGCGCTGGGCCAGGGCAAGCGAATCAATGGAGTGGATCCAGCTGAAGGCTTTCACCACAGCTCGCACTTTGTTGGCCTGGAGTCGACCGATGAAGTGCCAACGAATCTGAGGAAGATCACGCAAAGCGTCTTGCTTCGGAAGAGCCTCCTGCACTCGACTTTCGCCGAAATCAAGCTGACCGCATGCCACAAGATCTCGAATCGCGTCGGCGGGATGGCCCTTGCTCACAGCGAGAAGCTTCACCTCACTTGGCAACGCCGTTGTTAGCTGTTGCCAGCGGCTCTGGATAGACGTCACCAGTGCGGCTCCCTCAAGCGATTCAGATGAAGGTCTGATCGAACAATTGCTTCCAACTCTCAAGATCTGCGGCCCGTTCCCGGCGACGCCTTGCCAGATTCAATTCAGCATGATGTCGGGCATCCAGATAAGGGATCACCTCAAACTGCGCACCCCGCGGCTGCAACGTGACCAGAAAAAACATTCTCTGGGCATAAAGCGTTGCATAGACATCACGGCCATCTCCGGCCGGGGCCACCCTGTACAGCATCCCGAACGTGGGGTGGTTCAGATAACCCTCAGCGCTCACAGGACTCAAGTGCATTGGTTAGAGGGCACCGTACCTGCCACGCAGACCGATCACCAGAAGCAACATCAGAGCAGAAAACCAATTAAGAGCATGCTGGCCTATGGCCGAGGGCACTGGAACAGGCCGAAAAGCCTCCGCTGGCAACCAGACCCCACCCCTTGCAAGCAGCGCCTCCGCGCCCTGTTCGGCTCTCAGCAAGATGTTGGCTAACAGCCGTTCACCAACAGCAAGAACGAGACCAAAAGATGCCTTGAAACCGAGGCGGCGGAGATTAACGGCACGACTTGCGAGGGAGCGCAGCAAGTTTTGCAATTCCTCCTGAACCAGCGGTAGAAACCGCAGAGCAAGCAAAAGCTGAAAACTGAGCCTGTCCATCGGAACCCCCAGCCGAGCCAGTGGCGCCAACCACCAACTCAGAGCCCACATCAAATCCTCACTCGGGGTCGAGAGCAGCATCAGATTCACGCTGTGAACCACCGTCACAATCAGCGTTGCGCTGTTCAAGCCGAGTTCAGCTGAACGCCGGTCTACGACCAATGGACCGAGCTGAAGCGGTCCCAGCTGAAGCGGACCAAGGCGGAGCAGTTCCCAGGACGGCGCTTGCAGCACGAGTCCCGGCACCTCACGAGCCGACCTCAAACTCAATGAGGCCCCTGGGTCTCCGGTGGGCAGCACCATGGCCAACAGACCGATTGCACATCCGAGCGCAGACAGAAACAGCAGAGAACGCCACCAGAGCCTTGGGGGCAAACCGCTTAACCCAGTCACGAGAAGCAACCCGATGACAAGACCGACTCGCCAGATGGGCCCCGCGAGCACAGGGGTCAGCAAAAACATCAGCACCCAAGCAAATTTGAGCCTGGAATCAAGACAGCGCAGCCATCCCTCCTGCCCATCCACGTATTGCCCAATCGGAATCTGTCGTAGCCAGTCCATGCCCTTCAGCCCTGGCGGTTCTGCTGACGGGCGAGGTCACGTTCGGCATCGCGCTGCTGCTTGCCCCGCCAGAACAACTTCAGCGGGGTGCCATCAAAGCCCAGACCCTCTCGGATTTGTCGTTCCACGTAGCGGCGATAAGTATCACCAAACAATTTGGGATCGTTCACGAACAACGTGAAGCTGGGGGGACGGCTAGCGACCTGGGTGCCGTAATAAAGGCGGCCCTGGCGCCCGCCTCGGGTGGTGGGAGGGCTCCGCCAGCTCAAGGCCTCTTTCAACACCTCATTCACCACAGAGGTGCTGACCCTTCGGCGGTGCTGCTCCACAGCCAGAGCAGCCAACGCAAAGATGCTGTCCACCCGCTGACCTGTCAGCGCAGAAGTGAACAGCATGGGAGCCCAGTCCAAGAAATAGAGCTTGGCTCTGAGCCCCTTCTCCATGGCCGGCATGGTGTGGCTGTCCTTCTCCACGGCATCCCACTTATTCACCACCACCACACAGGCACGCCCGTCTTCCTCGATGCGACCGGCAAGCCGTTGATCCTGCTCTGTGACACCGTCAAGAGCATCGATCACAAGGACGCAAACATCACTGCGCTCGATCGCTTTGAAACTGCGGTTAATCCCGAAGAATTCTGGGCCGTAACTGACGCTGCGACGGCGACGAATGCCCGCCGTGTCAACCAGACGCCAAGGCCTGTTCTCGCGCACGAGACTGGTATCGATGGTGTCGCGGGTCGTCCCGCGGATCGGGCTGACGATCGCCCGTTGCTCACCGCAGATGGCATTGAGCAAGCTCGACTTGCCCACATTCGGACGACCGATGATGGCGAGCTGAATTGGCTCTTCGCTGTCACCCTCCTGAGACTTTGGTGGCAGGTAGGTGAGCACCTGATCCAGCAGTTCGGCGGTCCCAGCCCCGTGAATCGCAGAGATGGGGTAGGGCTCTCCGAGACCAAGACTCCAGAACTCGGCGGCCATCGCCAGTCCCTGCTCCGGCGACTCGCATTTATTCACGGCGAGCAGAGCGGGGCAACGCTGACCGCGCAGAAATTCGGCGATAGCTTCATCGGAGGCTGTCACGCCCTGCTGACCATCCACAATCACCAGTGCGACACTGGCCTCTTCCAGGGCAAGAGCAGCCTGCTCGCGGATCTCAGGCAGGAACTCGCTGTCGTCATCGAAGACCAGCCCGCCGGTGTCTACAACTTTGAATTCACGGTCGCTCCAGTAACCGTCCTGATAAGTGCGATCACGAGTGACACCTGGCTCATCGTGCACAATCGCCTCCCTGCTGTGGCAGAGGCGGTTCACCAGCGTGGACTTGCCAACGTTGGGGCGCCCGATGATCGCGACGACGGGACGCGCCAAGTCAGACCAATGCAAACACTGTCTTGACAGTACAGAGGCACCCTGACGAGCTCCGCAGACGCCGGGCGAAAGGGAATTCTTTCCAAGGAAGACTAATGAGTCTCAAACAAGACAGCTACCGATGGTGCAGTGCTGCCGCTGTCACATCACCATGTTGGACCTCATCGCCACCCTGGTTGTGGATCTCTCCGACCAGAAGCTCACCGTCCTCGACACCCAGGACAACATCGTGCGGGTGATCCCTGTGAGTACCGGGAAAGCCTCCACACCCACGCCCACTGGCCACGCCTCAGTGGTCACGAAATACCGCTCCGTCACCATGCGCGGGCGCAATTACGTGGCGCCAGGCGTTCCCTACGCCATGTGCATCACCGCCAACGAACTGATCTGCATGCACGGTGCCCCCTGGCAGGAGGATGCGGGCCAGTCCTTCGGCGTGCCCCGCAGCAACGGCTGCGTGCGCATGCCCACGGCTCAAGCTCGATGGCTTTTTGAGAACACCCGCAAAGGCACGAAGGTAATCATCCAAGGCTGAGCCGTCTCAAACGAGCCAACTCACGCCAGGTTCAGCCAACAGGGGCATCTCCGGGATGCCCCTGCACCGGGTTCGCCGGGGGATCGCACAGTTCAGGGACAGGACCGACCGAAGGCAACTCACCTCCCTGATCGGCGAGCCAAGCGAGCAACCAGCTCACGACTGTCGCCCGTCGTGTTCTACGGGGGTACAGCTCACCGATGCGATAGCCAGCGAAGTGGAGCTGCTCCTTGAGCAGCTGCTTGTGCTCCCGCGGAATCGACCGAGTCAAGGCCACCGACGCCGGCCTGGTGGCCACGACCTCCGGAGCTTCGGGGAATGCATCGCGCCAGGACTCCGGCGTTTGAGGCCCGGCCAACCAGGGACCATCCCCTTCGGACTGCTGGCGATATCCCAGCCGCTCCCAGACCAACTCAGCAACCAATCGGTCACTGAGACGATCTGCAAGCACGGCCTCCAGAAGCGGTCGGCTCAGAGGCCAGGACAGGGTCTCCATGGACTCGAGCCTAAAACTCCTCCACAAACTGGGGTCGAACGACCTTTCACCCCCTTAAGGATTCCATTACTTTCAGGAGATGTATGTGTTCGACACCTCCCTAGAGGACTCCACGACCCTTCATGGGAACGCGCATCTTCAGCGGCTGGCTTTCCATCTGCCGAGAGAGGTGATGAAAGCGGCCAAACGCGATCGTGTCCGCCTGCTGGCCTCGACTGACTCCGATCAAGCCAACGGCATGCCCTGGAACGACGAAGGGCTCGTCACCTTCAGCTTCAGCGCCGAAACCGGGAGCAGCACGCCGGTGTTCTCCGACCGCCGCGATCACCCCCTCAGCCGCAGCGCCATCCAGCGCATTCGCTTGGGCAGCAGAGTGAGGCTCTCCGTCCGGCAGGTTCGGCGGCGTCATCCTCGTCCTGGCAGCCGACTGCAGGTGCTCAAGGTTCAGGTGCTCGATCTGGACGCCATTCCCAAAGGAGGACCAGCAAGCCCTCACAGCATCCAGACTGTGAGCCTCCAGCTTCCCCTCGATCTCATGCAGGAAGTTGAACGGCTGGCGACTCAAGAAGACTGGTCGACGCAAGCTTGGTTGCGGAATGCGATCGAGACCCAGGTACATCGCAGCCGTCAACGTCTGGAGCAGCATGAGCACGCTGCCTGAGCCAATCGGCTTGGTCGGTTAGCCAGAATGAACACAATCAGGCCAGGTCCGATGCCCTCGGTACTGCATGCGGATCTGCATCTGAACGGAAGCAGCCAGACGCGTGTTCTGAAAAGCAGGGTGCTGCAATCACCGCTTGCTGGCGTCAGTGACAAAATTTTCCGGGCCTTGGTGCGGCGTTGGAGCCGCGATGCACTGCTCTTCACCGAAATGGTCAATGCCACCAGCCTCGAGCTGGGTCATGGCCGCGGAAAAGTGGAGGAGCTCCGGCAGGAAGCAGGACCCATCGGTGTTCAACTGTTTGATCACAGGCCTGAGTCGATGGCGGATGCGGCGCGGCGAGCTGAGGATGCCGGCGCTTTTCTGATCGATATCAATATGGGATGCCCGGTGCGGAAGATCGCCCGGAAAGGCGGCGGCAGCGGCCTCATTCGTGATCCAGACCTGGCCTGCACAATCGTGGAGGCCGTGGTTGCCGCCGTCGGCATCCCTGTCACCGTGAAGACCCGTCTTGGATGGTGCAGTGTTCCTCAGGGCGGAGACAGCCACGCAGCGGCCATGGCTTGGTGCCGCAGGCTTGAAGCCGCCGGGGCCCAGCTGCTCACCTTGCATGGCCGCACCCGGGAACAACGCTTCAGCGGTCGCGCCGACTGGGAAGCGATCGCTGCTGTGAAACGCGCCCTAAGGATTCCTGTGATTGCTAACGGTGATGTGTTCAGTCCGGAGGATGCCCGGGAATGCCTTGGGGTCACCGGCGCTGATGGTGTGATGGTTGGCCGGGGAACCATGGGTGCTCCTTGGCTTGTGGGTCAGATTGACGCCGCTCTGAAAGGGTTGCCGGTGCCTCCCACGCCCGGGGCAAGCGAACGCCTCATGATCGCTGCGGACCAGCTTCAAGCGCTCGTGGCGGCTCGCGGCGATCACGGTCTGCTGATCGCCAGGAAACACATGAGCTGGACCTGCACAGGATTCAACGGAGCGTCCCAATTTCGCCAGCAACTGATGCGAGCACCCACTCCAGATCAAGCCCTCAGTTTGTTGCGCCGGCAGCACGACCAACTGGCATGAGCTGGCTGCCGCTGCTTGCCCTGATCTGGCCGGCCTGGCTGAGTCGAACACCGGAGCAGTCGAGCCCGATCTGGCGCAGACGAAGCCTGATCGTTCTGATCGGTGTCCTCACCCTGCGCTATCTGCTCTGGCGGGTCAGCGCAAGCCTGAATCTGAGCACCCCACTGAGCACAACCCTGAGCCTTCTATTGCTGGCCGCCGAAGGCTGGTTGCTTCTCAGCGGGATGGTGCCATTTGTGCTGGCTTGGCGTCGCTTCCCCGACCGCCGTCCAGCCATGCATCAGCTGCGGGAGCAATGGCGGCAAAGCCACTGGGCCCCATCGGTGGACATCCTCGTGCCCACCTACGGCGAACCCATCAATGTTCTGGAAAGAACGTTGATTGGCTGCTGCAGCCAGACCTACCCCCACACTCACGTGTGGGTCTTGGATGACAGCGGTCGCCGGGAGGTGAAAGCCCTGGCCTCTCGCCACGGCTGCACCTATGTGCATCGACCGGTCCGCTCCTCCGCCAAAGCGGGGAACCTGAACCATGGTCTGCGTCGTTGCCGAGGGGAGCTAGTGGCCGTCTTCGACGCCGATTTCATCCCACAGACCACGTTTCTCGAGAACAGCATCGGCTTTCTTCTGGATCCCGAGGTAGGGCTTCTACAGACACCCCAAACCTTCATCAACGCCGATCCTGTGATGCGGAATCTGAGAATGGAACGCTGGCTGCTCTCCGATGAGGAAAGCTTTTACCGCTGGATCGAACCTGTGCGTGACAGTTGGGGAGCGGTGGTCTGCGCCGGCACGGCATTCCTGGCTCGCCGATCTGCTCTCGACTCCGTGGGTGGTTTTGTGGAACGGGCGATCTCAGAAGATTTCGTCACCGGAATCAACCTCCGACGCAAGGGATGGAGACTCCTTTATCTGCAACAGAAGCTGAGCGCTGGTCTGGCAGCGGAGACCATGGCGGACTTCGTGCGCCAACGGCAGCGCTGGGCAAGCGGCACGCTCCAGAGCCTGCGGCTACCGGAGGGTCCTCTACGCGGAGGCGGCCTCACGCCCTGGCAAAGGGTGGCGTATCTCGAGGGCGTTGTGCACTGGATCAACAACGTGCCGCGATTGGTGCTGATCCTCATGCCTTTGAGCTACGGCCTCCTCGGGACTTTGCCGATCCTGATCACCGCTGACGATGCCGTCGGACTGCTATTACCCCTCTGGGCGACGCTTCTGATGGGAGTGGGCTGGTTGAACCGGGGGTCGCGCACTGCTGTCTTGAGCGAACTCACGGGCTGGGTTCTCACCGTTCCGCTCACAGTGACCGTGCTGGCGAATTTGATGGGCCGCATCGGTGGATTCAGGGTGACTCCAAAACACCAGCGGCGCGACCGGGGCAGCTGGAGCTTGCAACTCTCGCTACCCCTGTTGGCACTGCTGGCCCTCAACCTGTTCAATCTCCACGGTCTGCTCAAACCGCAAGCAGCTTTGGATTCCGCCGCATTCGACGGTCGCCCTCTCGGCCTTGTGTGGGCTGTGCTCAACCTGCTGAGCCTCTTCATCGCTCTGCGCGCCTGCTGGGACCCCCCGTCCCAGGACCCCTCACCCTGGCAAGCCATCGAAACCCCGGCATGGTTTCAAGATGATGGAGGCCATCGCCATGCCTGCACCCTCAAGGCCATCAGTGAATGTGGAGCAGAGCTGGAACTGCACGCTGAAAGAACACCCCTAGTGGCCAGCTCCACCCTTGGCTGGTGCAAAGAGGTGCCCCCCCTACCGGTGCAACTGGAGACGGCCCGGGGACTGCAATTGGCAGTCCGCTGGGGCCCCTTGAGCCCTATGCAGCGAAAGCAGCTGATCCGCTGGCTGTTCTGCCGCCCGAACTGCTGGCGCGATCGCATGGCCCCCCCGGAATGGAAAGCCCTTGGAGCCCTGCTCACAAAGCTGTTCTCGGCACCATCGAGACGCCCCTTTGACCGATGCCTCATGCAGCAAACTGAAGTCAACGGGTCAGGAAGCCGTATTGGTTGAAGCTCGCCCTACCGCAACAGAAGGTCGCGGGTGCCGCTGATGGCCTGGGTGGCCAAGAGCAGGGCCACCAACAGATTGACCAGCACGTGAATCCGTCGCAGCCAGAGCCGTGCAGCAATTTCCCTCTGCACGGCCATGGTGAGCAGCAACAGCGCCAGGAGCAGCAGTCCACCCCAGGTATGGGATTGCCAGATCAGGGTCCCCCCGTACGCCTTGCCAGCTCCAGGGAGGGCTTGCAAAACAATCAGAAGAAGCATCAGCCAGCAGCCCCAGGAACCGATCAGCCTTGGCACCAGACGCCTGGAGCGCAACAGAACCACAAACGAACCAACAGCAACAGAAGCCGCGGCGGCTGACGTGCCCCAAAGGGCCAAACTCGCCTGCCCCGAGGCCAAGGCATGGGTGAACGCCAGCAAGACGGCCACCAGCAATCCACCGGTGGCCCAACGGCCGTGATCCGCATGCTCAACGGGAACCGTGGCAGCGATGGGATTGATCTGAAGCCGCCGCTCCCTGGCCAGGATGCCGAGGCGGATGGTGGCACCGATCACGGGATACACGAACAAGATGATCAGCACTGGATGCGCCAGCGCCAGCCACTGCAGAGGAGTCAGCAAAAGGAGGGATTCGGTCAGGGCAACACCTGGGGCCAGGACTGTCGGATGAGCAGAAGAGAAAAATAGGGTTTCGTGTCCTCAGAGACCTCGGCAGCGCGGGCAATCCACTGGTCAGGCCAACCCACCCGCTGGGCAAACACAGCCTGTTCAAGTAGGTTCCGCCGTTGAAGAACGGTGCGGACCCAGGGCCAGCGCTGCCCCACTTTGATCAGGCCGAGCACCGTGTGACTGTCGTCCGCCATCTGCAGAAGACGCTCTAGTGGACTGATGGAGTCAGGACAAGGACGCATGAGAAAACCTTCCTGTTGTAAAGCCAACGGAAGATCCAATCCCAGCGCTGGTGCTGCAGCAGCAGCTGCACACACCGCTGGAATGCCAGGAACAAGCCTAAAAGGAAGATCGGGATGCCGCTCTCGCAGGGCCAGCTGCACGTAACTTCCAGTCGCGAACAGGGAGACATCCCCCTCACAGAGAAGAACGACCTTGGAACCTTTGCCGACCACCTGGGCCAGTTGATCGGCAGCACTGCGCCATGCAGCAATCCTGGGGCCCGCTTCCGCCACCATCGGGAACAACAGCGGCAACCGCTGCTGTTCAGGCTTCAGCCAACGCTCAGCAATGGTGAGCGCCATCCCAGTCCCTCCCTCCCGGCCCACGGGATAAGCCACCACATCCGCCAGCTCCAAGGCCCGCACTGCAGCAATCGTGAGCAGCTCCGGATCTCCGGGGCCTACACCCACAAGCGTGAGGGAATTCGACGATGGCCCTGAAGGTTTGAGCAACGTTGAAAAGGTGGCAGCAACCGATCCAGCATGCTGAAACAACATCGACGACAGCACCCCAGCCAGGTTTTAAGCCATGAGTGAGCTGAGCATCTATTCCGAGCAAGCCGGCGAGCCGGTCTTGAACACGGTCGATCCAGCTCGCATCCAACAGGAGCTACGCCTGCGTGGCATCGCTTTTGATCGGTGCGCGAACAGGGCGGAACTTGCACATGATGCCGATCAAAACGCAATTCTCTCGACCTACGCCGAGGAGATCCAGCAGATCCAGGCCCTCGGTGGTTACTCCGCCGTTGATGCCATCCGGATGCATCCAGATCATCCGGATCGAGAAGCCCTACGCCAGAAATTCCTAAGCGAACACACCCACGCTGAAGACGAGGTGCGTCTGTTCGTGGAAGGACGCGGCCTGTTTTGCCTGCATATCGACAACGAAGTGCTTCAAGTGAGATGCGAAGCCAATGACTGGATCAGCGTGCCGGCTGGAACCCGTCACTGGTTCGACATGGGCGCGAATCCATCGTTCTGCGCCATCCGTTTGTTCAACAACCCCAGCGGCTGGGTTGCCAACTTCACTGGAGAACCAATCGCCAGGCGGTTTCCAACGCTTTAATTCCCTGAAGCCATTGCGGTCCCATGGCTCTTGAAGCAAATCGCCTCAAGGCACCATCGCCACCTCGAGGCTTCGTGGTTTGTCTTTATCGGCCTCAGGCGGCAAGAAGCAATCGGGCATCCACTGGAGACCTCAGCGCTTTGCTTCGACGGGTGCAGGCCGCATCCGCGGGAGGTTGATCACTCAGGAGCCAGGCTGCTTCGAGGTCGGCACAGCGACTGATCAGGTCGCGCACCAATGGGTTGGCTTTCAATCCATCCCATTGCTCATCAGTGGTGCCATTCCGTAGCGCCTGGAGGGAATCGGCAACAGCTGTTACGGGGTCAGGCATCGAAACCGAACGGCAATTGGGTCAATTCTAGAACTGACACGCGCTTACTGGCGCATCTCTTCAGACTTCTTTTGGACTCGCGTAGCGAAACCTTTCAAGACAGGACCCTGGCTCAAGCAGTCCTGAAGGAAGAAGAACGCTTAGATCTTCATTGACTTGGTAATCACCAACACCAAAAACTCTTAACAATTGCAGCAACAATCAACAACAATCTTCATGTCTCGCAAAGTCAAAGCATCGATGATTCACATGCCTTCACAAGGTGATGACTTGTTGACGTTCACTCGTTGCATCGGCGCAACCGAGGAATGATGTTCATAACCAAGAGGCATAGGAGAATCCATGGCTCGTCGTCGCGCCTTCTCAAACCCTGAGGCTGGAAATCCTAAAAATCTCTATGAAGCTCTGATTGCAATCGGCATTTGCATCACCTTTGCAGGCATCTTCAGCACGAGCTATTTGGCAATTCTGGAAGGAACCAGGGCACCGTTCCAGGCATGGATCACCGGCGGCACATTTTTTTAAGCCACAACAGAAAAATTAGCGCTTCGCTGATCACTCAGCTCTGCACCATGGTTCCAGAAACAGATTGAATGTTCCAACCAAGGATCACCGAGACGATCAAAAGATCACACCAACGGAATGCATCCTCACGTCCTCAGGGCAGCTCAGGTCTCCTCTGAGCGCATCAACCTCTGCCGCTGCTAGCTGCTCCAACCGTGGAATGATCACATCACGCGGATAGCGCTGCTCACACAGCACCCAGTAGAGACCGAAGTGACGCGCTTCACTCTTCAAAAGGCCGCCGTAAAGCTCTCTCAACCCAGGGTCAGGACTGTTTTGGGCCAGCAACGCCATGCGTTCGTGGCTTCGGGCCTCAATCAATCCTGCGATCAGGAAGGAATCCAGCATGCGCTCGGGCTCTCCCCGTCGAACCTGCTTGGCAAGAAGGGCTCCATAGGCAGGAGAACGGAGCGGCTCCAGATAACGACCTCTTGATTTGAGCAGCGCCAGCACCTGCTCAAAATGCTCCAGCTCTTCCCGCGCCAAAGGGCTAAGAACTTCGCCCAGACCAGGTTCACAGAGATAACGGAACATCAACTGAACCGCTGATCCAGCTGCCTTGCGCTCGCAGTGGGCATGGTCAATCAACACCTCCATGGGCCTGGCATTGGCTTGTTCAACCCAGCGCACACTCGTTGGAGCCGCCAACCAGCGGATCGAGGCAATCGATGGGCCTGAGCGGTCCATCGTTGAACTGGTGATGCTCATGCCTTTGCTCCTCTGAGGTAGTTCACCAAGCCGTCAAAAGCCATGGTGTAACTGAAGGCGCCGAACCCACACACCACGCCCAAAGCACAGTCGGCGAGATAGGAGTGATGACGAAACGTCTCGCGCGCATGGGTATTGCTCAAATGCACTTCCACGAAAGGAATCGCCACCCCCAGAAGAGCATCGCGCAGCGCAATGGAGGTGTGGGTGTAGGCACCGGCATTGATCAGGATCCCGTCCACTGAGCCCATCGCCTCATGGACCCGTTCCACTAGAGCACCCTCAAAATTGCTTTGAAACGTTTCGAGTTGCACCTCAGCCGCTCTGGCCCGATCCCTCAAGCACGTTTCGATGTCAGCAAGCGTCTGGTGCCCGTAAAGGCCAGGTTCCCGCTGGCCCAGCAGATTGATGTTGGGGCCGTTGAGCAGAAGCAGACGCATCACTCGCAGGAACGATGGCCCCTGATCGTATCGACCACCCCTGTCATGTGAGCTGGTAAGTTCTTCCGGTGTGGTTCGGGTCGGTGCCCGAGTGGTTAATGGGGGCGGACTGTAAATCCGCTGGCTCTGCCTACGTTGGTTCAAATCCAACCCGGCCCATCCACCACATGCCCTTGTAGCTCAGCGGTAGAGCACTCCCTTGGTAAGGGAGAGGTCTCGAGTTCAAGTCTCGACAAGGGCTTCAATCTCCTCTCCGGGCACCGAGGAGAACACAACAGCTGACTGAGGTCCCAGCATCTGATCACTGGCGTCGATGCTGCCGGCACTCCAGACAACATGTGCGAATTTCTCTGGACAATTGAGGCGGCGGCGGCGGCTTCGGTTGATGAACACCGACACAGTTGGACTGCGGCGAGACCGCCCCAGCAAACCGTCCTCACCTACCGCATGCCAGCTCCAACCGTCAGCGATGCGGCCAGCGAGCGAACGCCTCAGCCCGAACAGGTCCCTCACCATCCGCCGGAGGTCCTGAGGAACAGGTCCCGACCAGGGGTAGGCCTCACGGCACCCTGGCTCTGGTCCTCCGCTTAAACCCATCTCCGTGCCGTAGTAGAGGCAGGGAGCTCCAGGTTGGAGGCACAACAAAAGCAAAGCCAGTCGAAGCGCGTTGGCGTCCCCCCGCAGGGTGTGCAGAGCCCTGGGAACGTCGTGACTGTCGAGCAGGTTGAGCTGGCTGCGGTTCACCGCAGAGGAATACCAACCCAAGGTCTGGTCCACGCAGGTGATCCAATCCTCCCCATCCAGACGGTTGAGCGGGTACATCGGATTGCGGTAGCCCGACCTCAACCTGGCACCAGCAGCCCAGCACAAGCTGCTCCAGCCCAGGCGGTAATTCATCACGCCATCAAACTGATCGCCCTGCAACCAGGGACGGGCGTCTCCCCAGATCTCCCCAACAATCCATGCGTTCGGATTCACGTCCTTCACCATGCGGTGAAAATCGACCCAGAACGCATGGGGAACCTCATCCGGGACATCCAAGCGCCATCCGTCGATGCCGCGTTCAAGCCAGTGCCGACCCGCCGCTAGCAGATGATCTTGGACTGCTGGATTGGCGTGGTTGAACTTAGGTAGCGCAGGATCATTCCACCAGCAGCTGTATCCGCACGACTGACCCTTACGGGGGTAGGGGATCAGGGGCCACTGATGCACCGTGAACCAGTCCACATATGGAGATGACGGACCGTTCTCCAGCAGGTGGTGAAAAGCCCAGAAGCCGCGGCCGCAATGATTGAACACGCCATCGAGGATGAGGCGCATGCCGCGGCCATGCAGCGCTTCAATCACAGCATCCAGAGCAGCATCCCCCCCCAGCAGAGGATCCACCTGGAAATAGTCGTAGGCGTGATAACGGTGATTGGCGGCTGAACTGAACACAGGGGTGAGATACAGACAGGTGACACCCAGCTCCTGCAGGTGATCGAGAGCATCGAGCACGCCAAGCAGATCACCCCCCTGGAACCCCTGCTCCTGAGGGCTGTTGCCCCAGGGCTGCAGGGCGAGGCTGGATTGCGCCTTCACCCTTCCGCTGCGCCGGAATCGATCGGGAAAAATCTGGTACACCACGGCTTCAGACACCCAAGCGGGAGTGCTTGCCGTTGAGACATCCCGAAGCATGGTCTTTGCAGCCGGGCACTACCACCGCTAGCACTTAATAAACAGGAGCGCCATGGTTAGCCCGCCTCTGCTGCTGGCACTGGATCAAGGCACCAGCAGCTCACGCGCTGTTCTATTTGATGCGCAGGGGCAGGCGGTGGCCAGCGCCTCTGCGCCCCTGAATATCCACTACCCCGCTGATGGCTGGGTCGAACAGGAGCCCATGGAGATTTGGGCCAGTCAGCGCCAGGCCATGGCACGTCTGGAGCAGACGATCACCGCAGAGCAACGCCAAGCGGTGGTGGCCTGCGGCATCACCAATCAGCGCGAAACCACCATCCTCTGGCGCCGCAGCGACGGCTCTCCCTGCGGTCCAGCTCTGGTCTGGCAGGACGGGCGCACAGCCGATGTCTGCGCAGCCTGGAAACGGGCAGGACTGGAAGGGGACTGGCGGACCCGCACAGGCCTGATGCTCGACCCCTATTTCAGCGCCAGCAAGATCCACTGGCTGCTTCTG